>NZ_JANSHM010000019.1:0-43231 GCF_047461635.1 Synechococcus sp. W55.2
CTGCCTGCCGATGCACCGTTCCCTGTGGATTAGACTTGTTTTGCAAGCTGGCAGTAGCCAGGGAGGCTGGGGAAGGGGAACCACCTGTCCAGTCGTTTTGTCGGGGGTTGTAGACCCAGACAAGTGGCGTGGGGCAGGAATGCCCAGCCGCGAGGTAAGGACTCCGTCCTGCTGACGGGAAGGGTGGCCCGCGCTCTATCCACAGGACGAGCGCCGGGAGGGTGTCACGGTGCATGAAGGGTGGGATCCTCTGCACAAGCGTTCGTGAGGTTGGGTTCATGTCTTCCGTGCTGTGGCAAGCGATTGGGTATGCCTGTGGGATCTCGCTGGGGCTCCTAGGCTTGGTTGCCCTGGTCAACGTTCTTGTGGGGTGGCTGGATCGGCAGACCTCAGAGACTCCGGAGGAGCCGACCGAGTCGCCAGAACCCTGCAGCACAACGGAGGGATCCCCGTCGGCATGAGTGACAGGGTTCGCGTTCACGTCTGGGTACGGGGGCGGGTTCAGGGGGTGGGGTTTCGCGCCCACACCGAAGCCATGGCCCGCAATTCCGGTGTTGGCGGCTGGGTGCGCAACTTGCGGGATGGTCGCGTCGAGGCCGTTTTTGAAGGATCCCCTGCTGCGGTGGAGGCCATGCTGCGCTGGTGCCAACAGGGCAGCCCCGGTTCGGTTGTGGAGGCCATTGAGCAACGTTCCGAGCCGCCGGAAGGTCTACCCACCTTTGAGATTCGCCCTACCGTTTGAAGGAGTTTGGCTGTTCCAAGGATTTCTTTGACCTGCAGCACTTCAGCTTCGTCCGCTAGTTCTGGGCTGCCGTCCCCAGAAACTGTCTGTGAGCTGGGATCCCCAAGGTCGCACTAGAATGGTTACACCGCCAGTTTTTCCCATCCCATGACTGTTGCTGCCCCCGCCAAAGTGCAATACGAAGCTGTGATTGGGCTGGAAGTTCACTGCCAGCTCAGCACTCGCTCCAAGATCTTCTCCAGCAGCGCGACAGCCTTTGGCGCTCCCCCCAACACCCAGATTGACCCCATCTGCATGGGCCTGCCCGGCACCCTGCCGGTGCTCAACGAAAAGGTGCTGGAGTACGCGGTCAAAGCGGGTTTGGCCTTGAATTGCACCATTGCCCCCTACAGCAAGTTCGACCGCAAGCAGTACTTTTACCCCGACTTGCCCAAAAACTACCAAATCTCCCAATACGACCTGCCGATTGCTACCCACGGCTGGATTGAGATCCAGCTCAGCGACGGTCGTACCAAGCGCATCGGCATCACCCGTCTGCACATGGAAGAAGATGCGGGCAAGCTGGTCCACGCTGGCAGCGACCGCCTATCGGGATCCAGCTACTCTTTGGTGGATTTCAACCGGGCGGGGGTTCCCCTCATCGAGATCGTCAGCGAGCCGGACATCCGCAGCGGGGAAGAGGCAGCCGAGTATGTGCAAGAGCTGCGCCGCATCCTGCGCTATGCCGGGCTGTGCGATGGCAACCTGCAGGAGGGATCCCTGCGCTGTGATGTGAACATCTCGGTGCGTCCGCTGGGATCCCAGACCTTTGGCACGAAGGTGGAAATTAAAAACATGAACTCCTTCAACGCCATCCAACGGGCCATCGAGTACGAATTCAACCGCCAGGTCAAGGTTGTGGAGGCGGGCGAGCGGATCGTGCAAGAGACCCGCCTTTGGGAAGAAAACAGCCAGCGCACCATCAGCATGCGCAAGAAAGAGGGATCCAGCGACTATCGCTATTTCCCGGAGCCGGATCTGCCGCCGATTCGCGTTACCGAAGAGCAAAAGGCCCGCTGGAGGGCAGAGCTGCCGGAATTGCCCGGTGTGAAGCGGCGACGTTATCAGGAGGTGTACGGCCTCTCGGTGTACGATGCCCGCTACCTCAGCGATGAACGCAACACCGCCGAATACTTTGAAGCCGTGATCGCCGCCGGTGCCGACCCGAAAGCAGCCGCCAACTGGATGATGAGCGACATCGCCAGCTACCTCAACACCCACAAGCTGGACTATCCCGACATTGCCCTGAAGCCGGAAACCCTGGCCGAGCTGATTGGCCTCATCGAGCAGGGCACCATCTCCAGCAAAATCGCCAAGGAGATCCTGCCAGAACTGCTGGAAAAAGGGGGATCGGCCCGCGCCCTGGTGGAAGCTAAGGGCATGACCCAAATCTCGGATAGCGCTCTGCTGGGGCAGATGATCGCCGAGGTGCTGGCAGAAAACCCCGAGCAACTGCAGCAGTATCGGGGGGGCAAAACCAAGCTCTTCGGCTACTTTGTCGGGCAATTGATGAAAAAAACTCAGGGACGGGCAGATCCAAAGCTGGCCAACGACCTGCTCAAGCAACACCTCGACGGCTAGCTCCAAGCATCTGTGAGGGAATAGCCCAACTCCTGCATCATGCGCCGCAGCAGGGGCAAACTCAGCCCGATCACATTGCCAGGGCACCCCTCGATCCGCTCCACAAACAGGCTGCCACGACCATCGATGGCAAAACAGCCGGCACAGGCCAAAGGCTCACCGGTGGCCACATAGGCGCGGATCTCCTCGTCGCTGGGCTTGGCAAAAAACACCCGCGTCACCGCATAGTGGGTGAGGCGGCGGTTCTGCTTCGTGTCAATCAAGGCATGGCCTGTGTAGAGCTCTCCCACTTCGCCCCGCATTTGCCGCAGGCGCCGTTCCGCCTCCAGAGCATTGGCCGGCTTGCCCAGGATCTCGCCATCTAGGTAGAGCACGGAGTCGGCCCCCACGACCAAGACGGGCTCCCGTTGCTGGGCCGCCACCACTTCGGCTTTTGCCGAGGCCAGCTTCTGCACCAGCTCCACCGGATTAGAGCTCTGGATTTGGCTTTCGTCGAAGTAGCTGGGTTGAACGCGATGGGGGATCCCGGCAGCCTTTAACAATTGGCGGCGGGCAAGGGATTGCGAGGCCAGTACGATAGGAGGCAACATCGACTCAACACCTAATTAACACCCAAAGCCTGGACGTTTGCTTAGGGGAAGTTCGCTCTGTGAGCTAGTTTCCATTAGCTTAGTTAGTATGCGCCTGATGGGCGTTGAAAGGAAACTCTCTCGATATCTTCCCAGCTGGATCCCGTTTGTGACCACTCTCCCCACCCAAGCTGATCTCGATCTTGCCCGTTCCGGGATCCTTCAGCGCTATTGGGGGGATCAAGACACCCCGGAAAGCCGCTGGGTGAACTTGCTGGTGGCGGCGCTGGTTTTCTGTTCATCCACCTTCTTTGTGGTGGAAACCTATCCCATTCCCCCTGAGGTACGTCTTTGGCTGGAGCGGGTGGATCGCCTCATTCTCGGCCTGTTTGTGGTGGAATATCTGCTCCGACTGGCAGCGGCCCCGCAGAAGTTGCGCTATGTCGTGAGCTTGTATTCGCTCATCGATTTGCTCGCCATTTTGCCTTTTTTTGCCGGGCTAACCGATATTCGCTTCATTCGCATCTTCCGTTGGTTTCGCATTTTGCGGCTGCTGCGCCTGGTAGAGGGCAAAACCCTGTTTGGGCAAGTGATCTCCGCCGATAGCCGCATTTTGCTGCGCATTTTCTTCACCCTCTTTGCCATTGTTTTCGTCTACTCTGGGCTGATCTATCAGGTAGAACATCCAGTGAATCCTGGCGCTTTTGCCACCTTTTTGGATGCTTTCTACTTTTCCGTCGTTACCATGACCACGGTGGGGTTTGGGGATCTCACCCCCACTTCTGAGCTGGGCCGGCTGCTGACAGTGTTGATGATCTTGACGGGCATAGCCCTGATCCCTTGGCAAGTGGGGGAGTTGATCAAGCAACTGGTAAAAAGCGGCAACTCGGTGCAATGGGCCTGCCCAGGGTGCGGTTTGTCCCAACACGATGGGGATGCCCAATTCTGCAAACGCTGTGGCACACTGCTCTATCCAAGGGATTGAGGCTGTTGGCCAATTTGGGGCAAAGACAGGATAGGCTAGGACGGGTTGCAGGAAGATCTGCGATGTTGGCCCACCCCGAGCTAACCATCCCCGGCAAGCTGAACGTGAAGGCGGGCGTGGCGATGCTGGTTGCCGCCATTGTCCTCGGCTGGATCCTCAGCCAAGTTCAGCCGTTGCCGCTCGCCCCCCAGGAGGCTTCGGGGATCCCTGCCGAGCCCCTCCTCTGGCAGGAGGTGCCCAAACAAAAGTACGCCTGGCACATTTGCTACGCCTTTTTGGGCAACATGGGGTTGATCAACATCGGCGGCGGACTGGCCCTGGTAGTGCTGGGATCCCGCTTTACGGCTGGGCAAATGCTCTCGCAAATTCTCCTGTTGGGGGGAATGCTGCACCCGGCTTCTTGGGCTTTGGTGGCCCTGACGGGGCTGGAAGGGTGGGGCTGGCTGGGTAATGCCGGAGCCGCAGCGGTGGCGGTGGTGGTGATGGTGTTGTTTGTTTACCTGGTCTTGGCCACCTGCCGTTCCCTACAAGCCGTCCGAAGGCTGACCCAATCCCGAACCTGCCGTTAGCCCCAGTTGGGGAAAGCTGAGAAATCGTTTAAGATCGTTAACGGCAACACTCTAAACAACCGGACGGTGCTCTGCATGGCGGTGCAAGAGGAGGTTTTTTTTGAGGGCGGCCCCCACAGTGGCGATTTGGTGTTGAACTCCTTCATTGGGGCTACACTTGTCGGCTTGCCTCTGTTTGTGGGGGCACTGGTGCGTAAGCTGTGGGTACACTATCGGATTACCAATCGTCGCATCACCGTGATTGGGGGATGGGGCGGCAAGGAGCGCTCAGATGTAATCTACGGCGAGATTGCCAAGGTGGTTATGGTGCCCCGTGGCTTGGGCGTGTGGGGAGACATGGTGCTCACCCTCAAGGACGGCAGTCGCCTGGAGATGCGGGCCTTGCCTCGCTTCCGCGAGATCTACAACTACATCAATGAGCGGATCGACGAGAAAGCCAAGCAGGTGAGCGGCCCAATTGCCAAAAAGCGCCGCTCTGCCCAGTCCTGACCGTGCCTGAGCCTTGGGGATCCCTTCCTGTGGCTGTCCCCACTCTTCCCAGCCGGGATCCCGCTTGGCCTGAGCGCCTGGCCCTGGTGCACGAGTACCTGATCTGGCCGGGGGGATCGGAAAAGGTTCTGCAGGAGCTGGTGGCTTTTGCCCCACAGGCCCCCCTTTACGTTAGTCTCTTCTCCGCTCACACCCTGCCGCCGAGCTGGCAGGAGCTGTCGATTCACACCTCCTTTTTGCAAGGCTGGGCCAAGTGGCTGGGGGTGCTGCGCCCTGACTACCACGCCCGCCTCAAGTATCTGCTGCCCTGGATGCCGTTGGCCTATGAGAGCTTCGACTTTTCGGGGTATGACTGTGTGATCTCCAGCAGCCACGCCTTTGCCAAAGGGATCCTGACGGGAGCCTCTACCCTGCACCTGAGCTACATCCACAGCCCCACCCGTTACCTGTGGGAGAACCGGGAGCTGTATCTGCAGCGAGAAGGGTTGGGGAGAATCGGGCCCATTCGCACAATTAGCCAATGGCTGCTGCACCGCCTGCGCCAGTGGGATTTTCTGGCAGCTCAACGTCCAGATCTGTTGATCGCCAACTCCCAGCACATTCGCCGCCGCATTGCCAAGCTCTATCGCCGCGAGGCTGTGGTCATTTATCCGCCCGTTCCGCTGCAGGGGTTGGAGCCGGTGGCGGATCCCAGCGCCGATTATGACCTGGTGGCAGGCCGACTGGTGCCCTACAAACGGGTGGATCTGGTGATTGCCGCCTGTGAACGGCTGGGTCGTCGGCTGCTGGTTGTGGGCGAAGGGCCGGAGCTGGCTCGGCTCAAGCGACTGGCGGGGCCGCAGGTGGAGTTTTTGCCCCATCAGCCCCCCGATCGTTTCCGGGAACTGCTAGCCAATTGCCGGCTGCTGCTGTTCCCCTGGGAGGAGGATTTTGGCCTAGTGGCAGTGGAGGCCCAGGCCTGCGGCCGCCCCGTGGTTGCCCTCAACCGGGGAGGTGCCCAAGAGACGGTCATCCACGGCCAAACCGGCATCCTCATTCCCGAGGCCAGTGTGGAAGCGCTGGTGGAAGGGCTGCGGCAGGCGGATCGACAGGAATGGGATCCGCAGCGGATTCGGGCCCATGCTCTGCAATTTGCCCCAGAGCGGTTTCATGCCCAGCTGGGAGCCCTGTTGCGCTGGGCTTGGCCTCGTTTTCAAGCTGGAGAACGGTTGGATCCCCGAGAATGGAGCGCTCAGTAGGGCCGCCGCTGCACAAAAGTCGGCAACTCAATCCGGTTGCGACTGCCCGTTTCCCCTCCTGCCCGTGAAGCGGCCAAAGCGGAGCGTTTCAGGAGCCTTTCTGTCCGTTGGCGCCAGCCGAGCGGGGCACTTTCTTCCCGCTCGTCCAGGGTGAGCGGCGGGATCCCTGGGGTGGGTGTTCTCCAGGTGGTGGCCGGGGAAGGAGCAGACTCGTCAGCCGCGGCAGGAATCCGTTCCTGGTCGCGCCAGCGGTGCGGAGCACTAGCCCGATGATTCGACCTGGGCTCGACAACCGCTGGCTGAGGGGAAGCGGAGGCCGACTGACGCAGTGTGGCCAGTTGCTCTTCCAGTTCTTGATTGCGCTGCTGCAGCAGGGCCACTTCCTTTTCTTGGGTTTGCGCGTAGGCGTGGGCCTGCACACACTCGGTTTTCAAAGCCATCACCTGCTGCTGCAACTTCTCGATTTGCTTTTGGCTGACCAGATGATGGGCCTCGGCCAGTTCTCGCCCCCGCCGGGCTGCTTCCAGGCTTTCTCGGGTGTCCTGCACCTGCTGCTGAACTTCCTGCCACTGGGCAAGGGTGGGACGCTGGGCCAACTCTTGCATGAGCTGATCCCGCTCGGCTCGCAAAGCACCAAGCTCGCGGGTCAAAGCCTGCACCTGCTCCTCCAGGGCAAGGATTCGCTGCGCCTGTGAGGACTCTGTTTCCCTGAGGTGGGCGGCCTGGGCTGCTTCCGCTTCCAGCTTGGCAATCTGTTGGGCTTGCTCGGCCTGCTGCCGCTGACTCTGCTGCAGCTCTTCCAGCAAGGTGGCCCGCTCGGCCTTGGCAAAAGAGGCCTGTTGGCGCAGATGATCCAGCTCCGCCTGCAAGCGTGCCCATTGCTCTGGGGTAGGACGCTCTTCCAGTTCGCGAATACGTTGCCGGGCGGTGTTCAGGTCAGCTTCCATGTGTGCCTTTTCGGTTTCCAGATGGGTCTTCAAACGCTGCCATTCGGCTTCCGCTTGGCGGTGGGCAGCCTCTAGCTCCGCCCGTAGGGTTTCCAGTTCTTGTGCAGAAGGTCGAGCAGCCAACTCTTGGATTTGCGCTTGCAATTGTGCTTTTTCCTCCTCTAGCTGCTGTACACGGAGCTGCAGTTGGGCTTGCAAAAGCTGCACCTGCGGCAACTTGACGGCGTATTCTCCCAATTGGTTGGCCTGCTGTTTCAGCTCCAGGAGCTCCTGCTGCAGTTGGTAAAATCGGGCCGGATCGACGCGCCGCTGCAATTCCGCCTTGAGGGTTTCAATTTCCGTCTGACTGGTTTGCAACTGCTGCTGCAGAATGTGGTAGTGCTCCAGCGTTGGACGGCGCTCCATTTCCCACAGGAGATTCTGCAGTTCTTCGATGTGCTGTTGCTGAAGCTGAAAAGCCTCTGGGGTAGGGCGCTGGGCCAGCCGCGCTTTCTCCTCTTGACACGCTTGCAAAGCTTGATCCCGCTCTTGAATCTGGGCCTGTGCTTCCAGCAGTTGATGTTCCAGGCGATGGATGCACTCAATCTGCTGCAATGACAGCGCTTCCGATTCGGCGAGGGATCGCTCTAGGTTGCGCACCCGCGCCCGCAAGGCTTTTAGCTCCTCTTCCCCTTCCATATCCAGGCTGCTCGACAGGTTATGGGCCTTACTGTAGCAGATGGTCTGGATGAAAATCCAGCTCGCCACTATCTGTAGTGTAAATTTTTAGCTTTTCCCAGAACCAACACTAACTCTGTTGCCCCCGCCCTCTATACTGAGAAGGTGAGTTTTCAGATGAACCCTGTGATGAAGCTGGGATCCAAACCTTGGGGATGGGTGCTGGGCCTGCTGGGTGTGGCCTTGGTCGGTTGTGGTGCCGATGCGCTGACGGCCAGTACTCCGCTGCCGCCTTTGATCACCAGCAGCGATATTCCTTCTGTGGTACATCGGAACGGCTTTTTGGAGCTGGGGGTTTCGGTATCGGTGCCGGGCCGGATCCCGGCGGAGCTGGCGTTTCAGGTGTCGTGGTCGGGGATTGAGGTTCAGACGCTCTCGGCAGCGCAGGTGAATTGTGTGTCGGGAGAGGTGTCTTGTACAACCCGCTTCCGCATTCGTCCTCCCCTAAGCTTGGTGCCCGGCTCCTACCTAGTCAGTTTGCGGGTCTTCGACCGGTTGGGCCAAAGCGCTGTGGTGACCGGGACGGTGCTGCTCAGGGATCCCTGAGGTCGCCCTATCCTTGCCCAGCCTTGAGAAAGCGGTGCGGTTCCCGTTCCCATAAGCATTGCGTAGCAGTAGGTAGCAGTATGAGGTGCCGTAGGCATAGCACCTCTGCCCAAGCTTTGAATGGGTAAGGGATCCCTTCAGCGGGGGGGAAATACTTTTTGGCGAACATCGTCGGCGAAAGCTTCCACTGCTTCTCGGATCGCCTGTCTCAAATTGGTATAGGCCTTGGCAAAAGGGGGGAGCCGCTCGCTCAGCCCCAGCAGGTCGTGGGTGACCAAAATCTGACCATCGCAAGCCGGCCCGGCTCCAATGCCCAGGGTTGGGATCCCCACCTGGGCCGAGATTTGGGCAGCCAATTCCGCCGGCATGTGCTCCAGAACCAGGGCAAATGCCCCTGCTTGTTCCAGGCTGAGGGCCTCTTGTCGCAGACGCTCGGCCTCTGGAGGGTTTTTTCCCTGCTGGCGATAGCCCCCCAGTTGATGTTTGGCCTGCGGAGTGAGGCCGATATGACCCAAAACCGGGATCCCCCGCTGCACCAGAAAGGCCACCGTTTCCACCATGTCGGGGTAGCCCCCCTCCAGCTTGACCCCGTTGACTCCTGCCTCCTTCATCAACCGCCCTGCTGAGAGGAGAGCTTGTTCTTTGTGGACTTGATAAGTCAAAAAGGGCAAGTCGGCCACCAAAAAGGCCCGTTCTACCCCGCGGCGCACCGCCTGGGCGTGATGGAGCATCTGTTCCAGCGTCAGGGGCAGGGTGCTGGTATACCCCAAGTGGGTCATGGCCAAGCTGTCGCCCACCAGGATCAAGTCGATCCCAGCCTGATCCAAAATCTGAGCGGTGGCGTAGTCGGCAGCCGTGAGGGCCACCAAAGGTTGACCCGCCTGCTTGGCCTGGCGAAAGTGGTGAATGGATAAAGCAGCCATATCCCTATGATCTCATCTGGGCGTTCCCGCCAGCGGTGCGGAGCACTTTCCCATCAACCGGATCCCGCGGGAGGAGACAAGCTTGGCTTTGAGGCTGGGAAGAAGCAGGAGACTCGGTTTGCCGTTAAGATAGTAAAGCCCTACAGCAGACTGGAAGGGTGACAGAGTGGTTGATTGTGACGCTCTCGAAAAGCGTTGTGACTGCAAGGTCACCGTGGGTTCGAATCCCACCCCTTCCGTCTTCAGGCATACAGTTTTAGAACGCCTTGCCCAGCTAGGGCCTCTGGGATTTTTGGGGATCCCACCCAAGCCCTTCGCATCAGCGGTGCGGTTTCCCCATAACACTTTGGCATGGAGCCAAGGTCAAGGTTGGATGGGGTTCTTGGCCTTTCTTCTAGAGTCTTATGTTCACCGCTCCTGCTCTCTCTGCCCAACTGCATCCGCTCATTCAGGGCTTATCTGAGGCAATCCTGAACGTTTGGGGATCTACCCTCACCCTAGCCCCCTATCCTCTGCCTGAAGATCTGGGCTACGTGGAAGGCCGCCTAGAGGGTGAGAAATTGCAAATTGAAAACCGCTGCTACCAAGGGGATCCCTTTCGCAAACTGCACCTGGAGCTGGCCCAGGCCGGGCAGAGCCTGGATATTCTCCATTGCGTTATGTTTCCGCAGCCGCAGTACCCGCTGCCGCTGTTCGGTTGCGACATTGTGGTCGGTCGCGGACAGGTGAGCGCCGCCATTGTCGATCTCTCGCCGGTGACCCCCAGCTTGCCCGATCTCTATATCCAAGAGCTGGAAGCGTTGGGATCCCATCTCGTCCCTTTCCAACACCGGCGCCGGTTGCCGGAGTGGGGCACGATTTTTTCTCCCTACTGTCTGTTCGTGCGTCCTGCCGACGAAGCAGAGGCCGAGCGCTTTTTACACTTTGCCTGCCGTTTCCTGGAAATTCACTGCCGGCTGGCGCAGCAGATCCCCCCACAGACGGATCCCGGCCAGATTTTGGCCCACTACCAGGGGCAGCAGCGCTATTGCAGCCAGCAACAGCAGAACGACCGCACCCGCCGCGTTTTGGAAAAAGCTTTTGGCCCCGCCTGGGCAGAGCGCTACATGAACACCGTCCTTTTTGACTTGCCTCCCAGTCCCGTGCAGATCTAGGCGGGATCCCCTTGCAGCCGCTGCTGGATGCTCAAGGCCAATTTTTGCCCTAAGAACTCCGGCATGGTTGGAGTTGAATCCGGCCCTAGCAAGTAAAAAATGAAGCGCGTTTGCTTGCGGCGGAGCATCAAATTGAGGTTAACAACGGTCAAATCCTCCTGCGCAAGAACCGTCATCACCCGGTAGAACGCGCCCGGCTGGTTGTCCACATCCACCAGAAGTGTGGGCAAATGAAACACCGGGTCAAAATAAAAAGAAACCTGCACGTCTTTTAGTCCGGCCTTGAGATCAAACTCCAGTGCCAAGGTTTCGTGAACGCGAAACACACCCGCCAGGCATTCGTGAATGGCCCGTTCTAGGCTGAGCTTGGTTTGGGAAGATAGGCTGTGGCCATCGCGGGAGACGATGGTGCGGATAAACACCAGGTGCGGTGAGTAGATCTGCCCATAGAGATGAATGCCATGCACCGAGAGATTAAAAGCAGTGAACACCCCAAACAGATCGCTGAGCAGAGAAGGTCGGTTGCGGTAGGCCAGACAGACCACCGTCTTGCGACCTTCGTCCTGCATCTGTACCACCGCCTTGCGGGTCTGGTAGAGGGCGTAGGCCAAGCGCAGATTTTGGGCCTGCACCTCGCTGCTGACAAACTGGCTGTAAAAAGGCGGAAAGCTCTGATTAAAACGCCGCATCAGAGCGGATCGCGTCAGCGGCACGGAGTCTTTGGGAGTGCTGACTTTGAGCGGCTGGGGATCCTCATGGGCAGCCCTTTCCCCTCTGGTAATCCCCCAAGGAGCTACCTTCGGCTGCTGCCCTGACTGCTCAATTGACATCGACCTCGCCACCTGCATTGCTCTTTCTTCATCCTTACATCGTTGCTCAGTACGCCCCAGCCAAACCTCATTTATCCGCAAAATCACTGAGGCTCGAAACGAATGTCAACGCTGCATCCAATTCTTGTTCAATGCTTTTGGACTTAATCTATCTCACAGGGCTGAGCTGGTCATCCAAAGAGCCGCTGAGGGTCATCCCCCAATTGGGGGGGCTCCCCCCCTTTTTTCGCTGCTGAACCGACGGCGTAAGCCTTCAAATCCTAGGATAGCCGGGATAGCTGGAGTAGGCTCTTAAAGCCTAAACTATGGATTGAGTAGAGTGCTGCAATTTTTGATATAAAGTACCGCATTGTGTGTAGCTGGCTTGGCGACTTGGAGCGCCATCTTGTTAGCCATCACTTTGGTTTTCCTTTAGGTTTGTGAAGGGATCCCTGTGAGCAGAACTGTTGCCAATCCCACTCCGTTTTCGCCCGCACAAGCGCTGGACCCCGCTGGTGCTTGGTGGGATCTCAGTCTCATCGCCTCCCCTGCCCAAGAAGACCTGATCTTTTGGCGGCTGGAGAATTTTGGCTGTCGGGGCATGACCAGCCAAGCCCACGGCGAAGATCAGGTCTGCATTCACGCCTATCTGCCTTGGCCTCACGTCAGCCTCTTGGATTTGGCAGCCCTCTCCCTGCGCCTGCAGCAGGATGCCCTCATTGCCGGTCAGCGGGTTCCGAAGCTGCGCTGGGAACGCATAGAGGCGGAAGATTGGAGCAGCAGTTGGAAGCAGCACTGGCAGCCCCAACCCATCGGGGATAAGTTGCTCATTTGTCCGGCCTGGCTGGATCCGCCCCCTCACCCCGGTCGGCACCTGTTGCGGCTGGATCCCGGTATGGCCTTCGGCACGGGCACTCACCCCACCACTCAGCTCTGTCTGGAGTCGCTGGAGATGCGCCTGGAGGGCGGCGGGGGTGCCGAGGGAGTGACTGTGGCCGATGTGGGCTGTGGATCCGGGATTCTGTCGTTGGCGGCGGCCCTGCTGGGGGTGAAGCGGGTGTTTGCGGTGGACATCGACCCCCTGGCGGTGCAAGCCACGATGCACAACCGCGATCTCAACGGCCTGACGGATCGCATTGTGGTGGCTCAGGGCAGCCTGGAGCAGATTCCCGAAATGGTGGATGGGTTGGTGTGCAACATCCTGGCAGATGTGATCCTGGATATGATCCCGGAGTTTCGGCTGGTGGTGAAGGAGGGGGGATGGCTGATCCTCAGCGGCATCCTCATCGAGCAGGCCAAGTTGGTGGCGGAGATGCTGGAGGCCAACGAATGGGTGGTGGCAGCCCTCTGGCGACGGGGGGAATGGTGTTGTCTGAACGCACGCATGACCTGAGCGCTTTGCCCCGATTGGCGATTGACCCAGCGCAGCGGGATCCCAGCGGTGTTCTCCATTTAACCGGCCCGCAACAGCACTACTTGCAGCGGGTGCGCCGCCTCAGGCCGGGGGATCTCTTTTTGGTTTTGGACGGCTCAGGCAAGCTGTGGGCGGCCCGTTGGCAGGCTCAGGGATCCCAAATTGTGGGCGAGGTGGAGACGCTGCCGCGGGAATTGCCCGTTTTTTTGCATCTGGGCTTGGCGGTGGTCAAAGGGCAGGGGTTTGACGAGGTGCTCCGCCAGGTTACCGAGCTGGGGGTGGCGCGAATTACCCCCCTGCTGACAGAGCGCACCGTGTTGGAACCGGGATCTGGGCGGCAGGAACGCTGGCAAAAAATTGTGCGGGAGGCCGCAGAACAATGTGAGCGGTTGCGCTGGCCTCAGGTCGATCCCCCCACCCCTTGGACAAGTTGGCTGGCGGAGCTGCAAGCCGTTCGCGCTACTCGGACGGAGTCCTTCTGGTGGGGTATAGCCGTGGCGCGCGAGAACGCCCCCCTGCTGGTGCAGGCCCTGCCAAAGCTGCAGATCCCGGCCTTGGCCATAGCCATTGGCCCAGAAGGGGGCTGGACGGTTGCCGAACGTCGGCAGGCTGAGGAATATGGGGGAGTGTCCGTCTCCCTTGGCCCTACCATCTTGCGAGCTACCACCGCCGCTGTTGTTGCCACCAGCCAAATTGCCGCCACCTACTCCTGGTTGGACTCGAGCTTGGATCGGGGTCATTTGGCTCCGCTAGCGACGGGGAGTGTTGTCGCCGATAATCAATGACTAGGCCGTTTGCGTCAGGGGGACGGAGTCCTTTGACGAGAACAGCCATTGGCATAGCAGGCGGCCAGGCCCACCCCAGGGAGGGAGAACGAGAATGGAGATGATCCAGGCGGTGCGGGGCACCCGAGATATTCTGCCGCAGGAGGTGCGGCTCTGGCAGCAGGTGGAAGCCAGCGCCCGAGAGATCCTGGGACGGGCCAACTACCAAGAAATTCGCACCCCCATCCTGGAGTTGACGGAGCTCTTTGCCCGCAGCATTGGCAGTGCCACCGACGTGGTGGGCAAGGAGATGTACTCCTTCAGCACCCGTGGCGAGCAAGAGGTGAGCCTGCGCCCAGAGAACACAGCAGGTGTGGTGCGGGCCTACATTCAGCACGGGCTGCAAATGGCTGGAGATGTGCAACGCCTCTGGTATTGTGGGCCGATGTTTCGCTATGAGCGTCCCCAGGCGGGGCGGCAACGCCAGTTCCACCAGTTGGGGGTAGAGCTGCTGGGCAGCCGGGATCCCCGCGCCGATGCGGAAGTCATCGCCTTGGCCTGGGAGCTGTTGCAAGCGGTGGGGGCGGAGAACCTGAGCTTGCGGCTCAATTCCCTGGGGGATCTGCAGGATCGGCGGGCCTATCGCCAGGCCCTGGTGGACTACCTCACCCCCTTGCGGGAGAAGCTGGATCCTGACTCACAAGAGCGTCTCACCCGCAACCCGCTGCGCATTCTAGACAGCAAGGATCCCCGCACCCGCGAGATTGCCGAGGGGGCCCCCAAGCTGCCGGATTACCTCGGCCCAGAATCGCGGGCTTTCTTCGAGCAGGTGCAAGCTCACCTGCAGATGTTGGATATTCCCTACCAGTTGGATCCCTACTTGGTGCGGGGCCTGGACTACTACACCGACACCGCCTTTGAGATCGTCTCACCTGACTTGGGATCCCAGAGTACCGTCTGTGGGGGTGGTCGCTACGACGGCTTGGTGGAAGAGCTGGGCGGACCTTCTACCCCAGCGGTGGGCTGGGCCATCGGCATGGAGCGGCTGGTGCTGCTGTTGCAAAAGAAACAAGGGGAGGCTCCGCCAGCACCGGTCGAGGTTTACGTGATCTCCCGTGGGGCGAAGGCTGAGGCCCAATCCCTCCGGATCGCTCAAGCGCTGCGCCAAGCTGGTTTCTGCACCGAGCTGGATCTGAGCGGCAGCGCCTTTGGCAAGCAGTTCAAACGGGCCAGCCGCAGCGGCGCAACTTGGGCTGTTGTGCTAGGGGATGCGGAAGCTGTGGCCGGAGAGGTACAGCTTAAGCACCTGCCTACAGGGCAACAGCAAACCCTTTTGCAAGCCGATCTGATTCAGTATCTGGCATGCCATTCGCGTCAGCAGTGCGGAGCACCAAGGTGATGGAGCTATGTTAAATTTCTGGGTTCGGCGGGACGGCCAGGAAGACTGGCAGCCAGTACCAGCCGAGGGAGCAGTTCTGGAAGAAGATACCTACACCATTGTTGCCCGTTCGCCCCAGCCCCACTTCACCATCACGGTGGAAGTCCGGCAGCGTCCTCTGTCGTCGCAGAATCAGGGCCCTGACACCGCCCCGACTCCCCCACAAGTCCAAACCCGTTCTGTGCGCACCAACGATGAAGGGATCGGCATTATTTTGCCCGCCAGCCACCTCACCCCTGGGTTTTGGGAATTGCACTGCCGAGATGCCGACTTGATCGCAGAACTGTTCGGCGAAACCGAGTTGGACAATTGTCTCCGTTTTCAGGTTGTGCCTGCCCCTCTGGAGCCGGAACGAGGGATCCCTGCCCCGGTGGCTGAAGAGGCCGGGTTTGAGCCCCCCCAGAAAAAAGAGGTCGCCATCCCGCCAGAGCTGTTTTCCCTAATGCACAGTGAATTGGAGGGATCCCCGGACGAGGTGCTGGTGTTGACGGGGCGGATCGGCTGCAGCGGCGAGCTGCGGGTACAGGTTTGGCCAGAAGGGGAGGAGAGGCCGCTTTTCCAGGGACAACGGCAAATTCAACTCCCGACGGGGGCGCGGACGGCGGTGTTCAGCATCCCCATCACCCTGCCCAGCCAAGTGTGGGCCCGTCCTTTACGGGGAGAACTGGCCCTTACTCCCTCCTCCTGGTGGGATCCAGAGCCGTCGCCTCAGACCCTGACCATCCCCTTTTCCATTCGCTGTCGCAGCCAAGAGGCAGGACTTCTTGGCGCAGGGATCCCCCTCCCGCAGCAGCAAGAGGAAGAGAGGCTGGCCGATGCTGCCAGTCCTGCCTCGACCGCAACCCTGCTCTCTCCCGAACGAACCTTGCAAAAGCTGCTGCGCATCTGGCAGCACAGTGCTCCTGCTGGAGGGGATCCCGGCTCGACTCAGCCGGCAGAGCCCTCTGCTAAGGCCGCACCCGAACCTAACCCCCAGCCTGCGGCGCCGATTTCCCCTCTTCCCTCACCCCCCCAAGCTGAGCCAATGGGCGAGGATGCCGCCCTGCCAGCCCCAGCAGGGAGCCCGGCCACCCCACCTCCGCCTGCATTCGCCCTGCCTGCCACCAGCAAGGACACCAAAAACTCGCCCCCGCCGCCAGAAGTGTGCCCGGCGCCACAACTGGTGGTGCCCGAGCAACTCCGAGCCGGAGACAATTTCGATGTGGTGTTGCGCTTGCCCCCCACGACCAACCCTGCTGCAGGCCATCAAGCCCCTTTTTGGATCAAGTTTTGGGTGAAGCACGGGCGCACTCGCTCTTTGGTGGATGGCCCCCGTTGGTTGCTGGACTTCTCCCGTGACGAGCAGGGGCAGTGGCAAGCCCTCACCCGCATGACCATCCCTCCCGGAGTCCCTGAGCTGATCTTTGAAGCTTGGGCCGTCAGCCCGGATCGTCAGCAGCAGAGTGACCGAGTTACAGAGCGCCGCTCCATACTGCCTTGAAGCCTGGCTCAGTCGCTGTCTTGGACGGAACGCACCATCAGCACGGGGCAGCCGATGTGAACCCGCACATAGTCAGAGATGGAACGCCCCAACAGCCGATCCAAATCGGGAATGCTGCGGGCAATGGTAGGTCGGCGGTCAGGGGATCCCATCACCAGCAGATCGGCGTTGCTCTCGGCGGCTAAGCGGACAATTTCTGTGCCCGGATCCCCGACGGCAGTTAACACTTGGTGGCCGATTTGCCGGTTTTTGAGGGTATCGATTGCCCGATCTAGGGCCTCATCTCTACCTGGGTTGTCGGCATCCAACTGCACAGAGGCCAGGAAGATCTGGGCCCCTTGAATGCCGGAGATCAAGTCAAGGGCCGTGGCAAAGGCGGCCTGGGCAGCGGGGGAGTTGTTGAGGGCCACCATGACATGGCTGGGGTATTTGACGTAGGCGTCGTCTTTGACCAGCAGCATTGGGCAGGAGGCGAGCTGGAACACATATTGGCTCACCGAGTTCTGCAAAATGGCCATGATGCGGTTGCGCCCCCGGGATCCCATGACAATCAGCGGATTGGGCAGGGACTCGGCCACCTGCAGCACCACCACCTTGGGATCCCCTTCCACCAGTTGCGTGCTGATCTTTAGCCCTGGGCGGGGGGGGAAAGTCTGCAGGGTTTGGGCCAGCAGTTCCTGCCCCTTTTGCCAGGCAGCCCGCATCTCCTCGGCAGAGGTCTGGGAAGGCACCGCATGCAGCAATGTCACGTGGCACTGGGCAAAGGCCGGCAGAGACAGAAGGGTATGCACCATTTGCTCAGTGGGGCCGCTGCCATCGATGGCGGCAATGAGGTTCTCAAATCGAGACATGGGATCCGTTCTCCGGGCCGTAGTTTGCCAAGACTCATCCTAGATCTGCCCCTGCGGATCCCTGTTACCGTAGGGGATGTCCTGCAACATTTTGTTGGGTTTTAGTAACTTAGCCACACATAGCCGGTGAAGCCGCCGCCGGCGTTGGTGTTGCGGCCGGTCAAGAATTGAAACCCTCCCAAGCCCAGCGTTAACCCTCCCTCCAACCGCCAGTTGAGCTGGCCCGAAAGCTTGAGGTTGTCGTAGTCGGGATCCTGAACCGCCAAATCTCCAAACAGCAAAGGTGCACCGTTGCCCAACGTAAAATCCCCATCCAGGGCCAGGATGGCCTGCAGCTCAGGAGTCAGGTCTGCCCCGAAGGTCAGGCTGGCCTTGACCCGATCCCCGGGATAGCCCAAGTAATCTCGGAACGTGAGGCAGGAGTCGAAAAAGGCGGGCAGGGATCCCAACTGGGTATTGGCTGCCGCCCCAACTTTGAGATCATAGCCGAAGACGCCGTACCCCAAGGGCAGGGGAATGTCTTGGGTGGCATATCCGGGCGGGATCAAGGCCGTTAGCTGAGCCGAGAAGAAGGGATCCCCCTCTCCCCAAGTGTGACGCAGGCCCAGCTCCAGATCCCGCAGGCCCTGGTTGCGCTGGGTGATGGTATCGGCTCCGCTGGCAAAGCGGTTTTCCAGGAAAACATAGCTGGTGTTGAGATTGAGGGTGAGCTGATCGCTAAGGCCAGTCTCGGCGAGAAGGTTGAGGCGGGTTTCTCCGTACTCCGAAAGGGCCGGCTGCAGGCGTCCCCCCTGATCAAAGCGGGTGCGAGGCCGATAGACCTCCGGCTGCAGCGAAAAAAAAGTCTTGCCGGCACCGCGGGGAAAACCGCATCCTGCCCAGGCCGGCAGCTCCGGCGGCATTGCACTAACCACTAGACTCGCCAGCAGGCTTGCCCTTAGAAATCTCAGCTTCTCCATGGCAGGGATCCCGGCAGCTTCAGGGGGATTGTATCCCTAGGATCAAGATTTGGGTCAAGATCCGGGACAAAACCGGCTTTGGAACGACTGCTAACTGGCGGTGGCAGCCGGCAAGCCCACCCGGGCCCGGAATTGCCGCGCTGCCGTCAGCGCCCCATAGGGATCCCCTTTGTAGAGGCCGTAGTGCATGAGGGAAAAGCGCCGCAGCCCCAGTTGAGACACTTCCTGCAGCCACTCCGGCTGGCTCATGAGCTGAAAGTCTGTATGGACGGTGTCGGCCCGTCCGCCACTGGGGTGCTTGTCTTTGATGGAGGGCTCGTAGTGGGCCAACATCAGGTTGGAGTGGATGGGGGAAAACAGGCGGCAACAGAGGCGGATTTGCTCTGGGTTACCGGGATCCGGGCCGTTCAGCTCTGGGTTAAACTCCCCTGGCCGCCGCTGGCGCATCGACTGGAAGGCGATCCCGTCCATTTGGCTCATGGTCTCGGCAAAGGGCTCCACCATGCTGCGGCCTGCCCCCCGGGAAGGGTCGTCAAAGGTGGCAATCCAGCCCCCCCAGCACAGGGCTACTTCGGCTGCCGGCAGCCGCTCCTTGATGGCTTGGCGGGCTGTGAGGACATTGCGCATTAGGGCTTGGTAGTAGAAAGCAGTGTCGGCGTTGTAGGTATCTGCTGGGATCCGCCAATAGGAAAACTCCGTGGCCAGGCTCCAATAGGTAGGGCGGCCTTGGGGGTTGGCTTGAGCGATATAGCCGGCCAATTCGGCTACATCCTGGACAAACTGCTTGGAGATGTGGTAGTCGCCGCAGGGGCGGTGGGTGTCGTCTTCCCAGGTGATGATGTGGAGGGTATAGCCCCGCTCAAACCACTGCCGCAAAAGCCCGGCCTGGTGCCAGTTGCGCCAAAAGGAGAGATCCCCCTGGCGGTGATCAAAGCTGTTCAGCCAGCCGCTCAGGAAATGGGGATCCCACCCCTGCGCCACTGCCGCCACCTGCGGATCCGACTCGATTTCCCAGAGGAAGCGACCGGGATCCTCGCCAATGCCCACCTGCCAGCGGGCCAGCAGCTCTGACAAGTTCATGCTTCCCGTCTCGGCATTTTCCGGGCTGCGACTCCCCTGCTGACTCAAAAACTCCTGGCCACAGCCGGCAACCCCATAGGCAGCCAGCAGCGCTCCGCCCGCTTGCAGCACCTGTCGCCGCTGCCAGGATCGTCTCCTTTTCATCTCCTCTCCTCCTGCGGTTCCTCTTGGTGTTGGCGAGCCCACAGCCGCACTTGGGGGGAGCTATAAACCTCCCTGAAGCCCGGCAGCCCCTCAAAATTGAGCTCAGGCCAAAATTGCAGGATGCGATCGGCGCTCCGCAAGGGATCCGCCAGCCCCGCTACCAAGAGGTAGTCCACCCTTTCCTGGGGATGCTGAAGGGCCAGGGCAAACTCGTACTGGTGAGGAGTAAGGAAAGAGCGGGGATCCCTTGCCCAAAAGATAGCCTCAAAGTGGATGTCGTCGTCCACCAGCACTTTTTGTCCGGGCAACAGGTGGCGATAGAGATACTGCCCGACCTGGCGCTTTTCCTGCCGCAGCCTCCGCCAGTCTTCTAGGGCTTGCCCAGCAGAGGTTACTTCATACAGGTTTTGGGCAGCTTCCAACTCGCCACTAAGGGGCACTACCCCTGCCACCAGCCGCTCCCAGAGATCCCGCTCCTCGGCCACCAGGGGCATGAGGAAACCCGGCTCTTGGCTCACCCCATAACCGGCAGTGAGGCAGTTCAACCCCAAGAGGGCAGTGATCAACAGGCGCTTAGCCCAGCCGGGGCCGGCTCCGCGACACAAGTAGGCGCCCATCAGCAAAGGCAGCGGCACCCAGAAAAGGCCAAAGCGGCTCAGCTCCCGCAAAAACAGCCCCTGCCCTAGAGAAGCCAGCAGGATGACCAGCGGCATCCCCCAGACCAGAGCCCATACCCAGCGACCCGGGCCTCGGCCCAGCAGGGATCCCAGCCCCAACAGCAGATAGGCAGGGGCCAGCACCGCCAGCCATTTCCCAGCCTCCAGCACCCCCCGCCAGCCACCCGCCTGCTGCAAGTCTTCCCGCAATTGCGGCAGCCGCAGACCGCTGCCCACCTGGTAGGTGAAAGCCCAGGGATCCCCTACCGACAGCCAATTCACATACAGCCAGCTCAGGATCAAGGCTAGGCTGACAAAGCCGGCCACCAACAGCGAGGCCCAGCGAAACCCCCAGACTTCTCGGCGAAAGGCCACCAGCAGCAGCATCCCCGCCCAGGGCAGCAGCCATCCGCTTTCCCAGCGCAGCACCATCAGGGGCCCCAGCGCCAGCCCAACGAGCAGCAGCCTCAGGGTAATAGGCAGCTCATCCCCTGCCGCCACTGACTTCCCCGCTGCTCGTTTCTCGTCAGCCAGGGGAAACAACAAGGCCATGTTTACCCCCAGCAAAAGCGAGGTGGCCGTCCAAGCGGGGCTGCGCAGCAGCATCAAGATCAAAGCCGGCTGCAGCATCATCAACAAACCCCACAGCCAGCACCATCCCACCTCCACCGGCAAACGGCGTAACTGCCGCCACACCCAGCCCAGCACCAGAGAGCCGAAGACAGTCTGCAACAACAGCGGGGATCGTCCCAGAATGGCCGTAGCCAGCACCAGCAAGGGAGGAAAGGTGGTGCCCACAATGGGCAGGCGCGGATCCGGCCCCAAGGCCGCCACGGATCCCTTATAGCCAAGAAACTGCATCTCCAAGCTCACCCAGCTCCAGCCTTCCTTCAAACCCCACAGAAGGCTAGCCAGCAGCAGAAACAGGATCCCGGTAGACCCGAAGAGCCGCAAGAAAGCCCTGAGCTTGGTGAGAAACATGGGTTACTTCAGTAGCTTCAAGAATTTAGAATTAATTGGAGATTAATTGGAGGGTAACTGGTTAAATCGCCAATCGAGCCTCAAGAGCTATTTAGTGTTAATGAGAACATGTCTCAAGTAGGGCGTGGGGATGGGCTGACGTGTCTGGGAACTGGACACAGGGCTAGATTAGCATTCCCTGGCCTGAGAGACTTTATCTACGAGTTTTGGCGTAGGCCAATTCAGCCATATTGTCGATGAGGAGGTCTCGGACGCTGAGAGAGAATGAGGGTGACTTTGCGAGGACATGATCTTATGTTGCAGGCTGTGCGGGACGTGAATGAAGCAGCAGTTCCAGCGCTTGAGCTGGTGCCCTCTCAAGCAGAGACCCGTCCCTGGGGATCCTTCTGGGTTTTGGATGAAGGCCCGATGTACAAGATCAAGCGCATCGAGGTGAAGCCTGGCCATCGGCTCAGCCTGCAGATGCACTACCACCGCAGCGAGCACTGGATCGTGGTCAGGGGCACAGCGAAGGTTACCCGTGGAGAAGAGGTGATGCTGCTGAGCTCCAACGAGTCCACCTACATTCCCCCCTGCACCAAGCACCGCCTGGAAAACCCCGGCACCCTTCCCTTGGTGTTGATCGAGGTGCAAAACGGGGAATACCTCGGGGAAGACGACATCGTGCGCTTTGAGGACGACTACGCCCGCCAGTAAAGGGATCCCCTGGGCATCCGAATCCACGATTTGTGCGTACAGACCCCGAAAGCTTACAGATTTCTGCATGTCGGGCAAACTTGGGTCAGGTGGGCCAAGGGGCTTGCCTGCACTAGACAAGTGAGGGATAAGCAAGAGGGGGTCAAGGTGATGCAGAAGGCAAGACAGTGGGCTTTGTGGGTTGCCGGTTTGCTTTGGTGTTGCGGGCCAACGGCTGCCCAGGCAGCGGAAGTCATTTCTCTGCAAAGGCTGGGCTACGACCGCTCGGTGCTGCTGCAAGGAGCTAACCCGCGCCTGGATGTTACTGTCCCTGCCCCCCTCAACGGCCTTGACCCCGAGGCCAGCTTTGTGCAGTTGCGCCTGTATCCCTCGCCGGTGTTGAAACCTACGTCCACGGTGCGGGTGCTGATCAATGACGAGCTGGCGGGTATCTTCCTGGTGCAAGATCTGCGGCAGGAGCCGGTGGTGCGGGTGCCGATCCCAGATCTGCCCCCTGGTGAGCGCTTTATTACTGTCTCCGTCCAGCCTTTTTTGAGCATCAGCGATGACATCTGCGCCGATCTCAACACCGGCAATCTGTTGCTGACGGTGGGGCGGGACAGTTTCTTTGAGTTGGTGCCCCGCGTTCCGGATACCACGGTGGCTGGCTTTCTGCGCCTGGTATACCCTCAGCTTACTCTGGTGGTGCCAGCCAACCTCACTCCTGAAGCCGCAGAAGCGGCCCTTTGGCTCTATAGCTTGCTTTCCCACCTCTTTCCCCAGACCCCTATTCTCTGGAGCAACCGCCCGGTTGCAGGAGCTCAGGTTACCCTAGAACCGGCCAACTTCACCCCCCACCTGCAGCATGAAATTACCCCCGAGGGATCCCGCCTACGGGTAGCCGCCCGCCGCGAGTCCATTCTTGCCCTCTATGAAGAGTGGAAGCGGGCAGGTCTGGTGAGCCGAGGGATCCAGGTGGTAGCAGTATCCGATTTGGAGAAGGCGCTCAGGGCCAACCGCCTCAGCCTGCGAGAGCTGGGGATCGTGGATCCCATGTTGCGGGGGTTTGGCAGCCAGTCTTTGGTCTTCAACTTCAACCTGTCCCAATTGGGGGGGCGGCCGCGGGATCTGGCGGCGCAACTAGACGTCATTATGAACCCGGTGGATGGCCGAGTGGGGGATCGCCTCACCGGCTACGTGTTCTTGAATGGCGTTCTGTTGCGCACCTACAACCTAACCGGGCGCACCCAGCTCAACGAGACCGTAATCCTGCCCACCCGCCTGCTGCGCCGCTTTAATCAACTGGAGCTCCGCTTTGACTATGGCGCCAGCCCCGGTAATTGCCAGGGATCCCTGACCCCGCTGACTTTGCAAGTGCGTTCCGATAGCTCTGGCCTTCTCTGGAGCGGCTACCAAGCCCCTA
The DNA here is from genome assembly GCF_047461635.1 of Synechococcus sp. W55.2. Taxonomy (NCBI): domain Bacteria; kingdom Bacillati; phylum Cyanobacteriota; class Cyanophyceae; order Synechococcales; family Synechococcaceae; genus Synechococcus; species Synechococcus sp. W55.2. The sequence continues at coordinate 23,174 of NZ_JANSHM010000019.1, forward strand.
GCGGCGAGCTGCAGGAGATCCCGGCGGTGCTGCAGGGATCCGGACGGGTTGGGCTGGGGGATCCCCAACTGCTGCCGGCTGCCGCCTACCTGGTCGGTGCCCTCAGCCGGCTGGCTGCCCGACCCCTGCTGCCCACCCTTGAGGTTTTGCCCAAAGAGGAAGCCAACCTGGAGACGGGGAACTTTGCCTGGCAGGTGATCGTGGCTGGGCCAGATCAGGTGGAGCTTAATAGCCCCATCCGGCTGGGATCCCAGTTTGAAATCATCAATCCCCTCAACCAGCAGGTGGCCTTGGCCGCTCAGCCTCAAGAAAACCTCGGCCTTTTGCAGTACTTTCTCCTGAAAGGTAAGCCGAACCTTTGGCTTTCCTGGTGGGGATCTGACCCGGCTTTGGCAGAGCGCCTCAGCCGCGGCCTTGCCGATCCGCGCACCCGCCTGGCCAACCAGCTACAGGGAAACGTGCTCACCGCCTATGCCGCTGCCCCCGATCTCACCCAAGTACAGAGCTGGGATCTCACGCCGGCAGGCTATCGAGTGCGCTACCCCGGTCGCTTCAGTTGGCAGCTTTTGTTGTGGCAATACCGCTATTGGTTAGTGCTGCTGCTGGCCCTTTTGCTAGCAGTAGGAGCCTGGAATACCTACCAACGCTTGGCCCGCCGCCCTGAGTCGCCAACCCCCTCTTAAGCCAAGCGAGAACCTAAGATTCGCCTAGAATTAACCTGATTTTGAGCTTATGTTAACGCTGATCGAATACTGGTTGGTGCGCACAGGCTGTCTAACCCAGGAGCAGTTGGCAAAGGCTTATCGCTATCAAAAACAAGCTGATTGTTCCCTGCCGCGGGCCCTCTGGAGCTTGAGGGCAATGCACCCCCGTCAGTTTGCTCGCCTCTGCTGTCAGATCTTGGATCGGCCCAAGCTGAGGAGCTGGTTGCTCGAGCATCCCCTCGACCTAGAGCTGCCTTGGCTGATCGAGCCTATCGATCTGGTGCCGGTGCGCTTTCTGCCCTGTGGCTGGCTCGACCCGCGAACCGTAGTGGTTGCTACCGAGGAGCCGGGCCATCCCATTGTCTGGCAAAATGTCAAGCGCCTCTGCCCCGAAGCCGATCGGATTTGGGAGATCCCGGCCACCGAAAAACAGATTCTGACCGCCCTCATTGAACGCAAGCTGACGGCAGAGCTGGTAGGCAGTCGGCTTACTCTGAAACAATGGCAGGATCTTCTGGCCATTCGTCGCCGCACCGGATCCAGCCTAGGTCAGCTTTTGACCCGGCTCAGCTACCTTTCCACGCCGGAGTACCTGAGCATTCTCACTCAGTTGTTAGGGTATCCGACAGTGTCTGAATTGATAGGGACAGGGCTGCTTCATCGAGATCCAGCTTTGAGCAAACAGTTTGATCCTGAGGCGATGATGCGTTACCTGTTCTATCCCTTGGCCTGGACGGATCAGAACACTCTCACGGTGATGGTGAACGACCCCCTGGACTGGGCGGTGGATGAGATCCTCTACGCTTGGCGGCCAGGCTTGCGTATTGAAAAAGTTCTGGGCACCGAGCAGGATATCACGCAGCTTCTCAGCCAGGATCAGGGCTCCCAGTTTAGCCAAGAGGCGGTGTACAAGCTCATGGCCCGCCTGCCGGAGGAATCGGCCTCGCGGGTGTTTACCCCCTCCCAGATTGCGGTGGGCTATGGCCTGCTGCTGCTGTTGCTTTGGGGATTGGCCACTGCTCCCTGGGCGACTCTAACGATCTTGGTGCTGCTGATCAATCTTTTTTACGTCGCTTCAATCCTGTTCAAACTGCTGCTCAGCCTGGTGGGATCCGCCGATCGCTTCCACCAGATTACCGATGAGGAAGTAGCCGCTTTGGATGATCGCGACTTGCCTATCTATACCATCCTGGTGCCGGTCTACAAAGAACCGGAAGTGATGCCGATTTTGATCAAGTCTCTCTCTAAGCTGGATTACCCCCACGAGCGGTTGGATGTGCTTATTCTGTTGGAGGAAAACGACCGAGACACCATTGAGGCAGCTCGAGCTGCCAAGCCCCCCCGCTACGTGCGCCTACTGCTGGTACCGGATAGCAAGCCCAAGACCAAACCCAAAGCCTGCAACTACGGCCTGGCCTTTGCCCGTGGCGAATATCTCACCATCTACGACGCTGAAGATATTCCTGACCCAGATCAACTCAAAAAAGCGGTCATTGCCTTCCGAAAAGGGGATCCCAGCTTGGTCTGCGTCCAGGCCGCCCTCAACTATTTCAACCGCAACGAGAACTTCCTCACCCGCATGTTTACCTTGGAGTATTCCTATTGGTTCGACTATCTGCTGCCGGGTTTGGAAACTCTCAGAATGCCGATCCCCTTGGGTGGCACCAGCAACCACTTTCGCACTGACCGCCTGCGGGAGCTGCAGGGATGGGATCCGTTCAACGTCACTGAAGACGCCGACTTGGGCATCCGCGCCAGCCAGCACGGCTATACCGTGGGCGTGATCAACTCCACCACCTACGAAGAGGCCAACTGTGCCGTTAAAAACTGGATCCGGCAGCGCTCCCGCTGGATCAAAGGCTACATGCAAACTTGGCTGGTGCACAACCGCAACCCCCTGCGCTCGTTGCGCAAGCTGGGCCTGAAGAACTGGCTGTCTTACCAGTTTTTTATTGGCGGCAGCTTCTTTACCTTTCTCACCAGCCCCATCATGTGGCTGCTGTTTATTTACTGGCTGCTCACCCGCGCCCATTGGCTGCAAAACATTTTCCCCAGTTGGCTGGTTTATCTGGGCTTGTTTAACCTCCTGGTGGGCAATGCCATTGGGATTTACCTCAACTTGGTGGCCGTTTTCCGGCGAGGGTACTACGATCTGGCCTTCTATGCCCTGCTCAACCCCATCTACTGGCAACTGCACTCTATGGCAGCTTACATGGCTCTGTGGCAGCTTTTCACCAAGCCCTTCTACTGGGAAAAGACCATCCACGGGCTGAGCAAGTTTACCCATGCCAAAGTCCAGGAAGCTGCTCATAAAGCAGCCTAGGCTACTGAATCGGTTTCCCAAGCAGTGGCGACGAAGTGAGGACAGCCAGCACCCTTCTAGAAGCTGTAGTCCGAGTCTACGATCACAGCACAACCACTGGGGTGGAGACAGCTAGCCATGATCACCTTGACAGAAAAGTTGCCCTCGTAGGGCGCCTGCACGATGGGGAAATCGTCCAACAGTTCGTCTGCAGCCACCACCTGACCGCTGGCATCGTAAAGCACCAGATCCACATCGAAGCAATCCTGGTCGCACTGCGCCCAGATGTTTTCACCTCGGTAGAAATAGCCTGTAACTACGGTCGATTGTCCATTAAAAAGCCACAAACTACGGCTCTGAGCCCAGGCGGCAGCGCCCCCGATAACTGTGGCCGCTCCTATTAAGCTTGCCACCAACCAGCCCCGCACCGAAGCCATAAGACTGCCCTCCTACTGAAAAACGGAGATAGATTTTCTACAGGGATCCACCTCAACGCCCACACTCTAGCACCCGGATCCGTCTTTCCCGAACGATCCAGATCACGTTAAGGATCCCACGTTAAAAATCGCGAAAAAGGGATACAAAAAAGGGATCCCAACCGAAGCAGGGATCCCTTAATTCTGATTGACAATCCGGCGCAGCTGGCTCATCGGTTGAGCCGACTTCTTTATTGTGGTTTTATTGCGGCAAATTCAGTTCCCCCCTTCGCCCTAAGGGATCCGTCAAAACACTGCCGGTAGGGCCTTTGATTTGAATGGTGCAGCGGCTGCCGGACACTTCAATAACGTTGTAGTTGGGCACCGCCAGCTCCAAAAAGCGCAAGTTGCCCGTCGTTACCCCTGGGATCCCGCTCACCTGGGGATTGGCCGGGTTCACCGGTGCCAAAAAGCCGTTCACAATCCGGTAATACAGGCGGCTGGCATTGGGGATCCCCAGTTGATTGCCCAGCTCGTCAATGCTCAGGGCCGTAACGCTTCGCCCGGTGGGGCCAGTCCACACTTCCCAGATGGGGTTGCTGCTGCCGGGGTTGACCTGGCCGATGAAGCCGGCGTGGTTGTTGCCCGTCAGGAACACCACGTTGCGGATGTTGTTGCTCTCAATAAAGTCAATGACTTCCTGCCGCTCCAGCCAGTAGCCTTCCCAAACATCGTTGGAGCGGAAGTAGGTCACCGTGATGGGAAACTCGCTGACGATGAACTTGTAGGTGGCGGTGGAGTTGCGCAGGCCGTTGAACAGCCACTGCTTCTGCGGATTGCCCAAGAGGGTACGGGGCGTGCGGCGCAGCAGGTTAAACAGGGCTTGCTCGGAGCCGGGTGGGCCGAAGAAAAGGGTTTCCTGTTCGGGCGTGAGGCGAATGCCAGCCAGCTCCAAAAAGCGCTGCCGGGTCAGGCCGGGAGGCAAAATGGGCAAAATGGGGGTCACGGCGGCCAAATCCCGGTACTGGCGCAGATCCAGGATAAAGACTTCGGCATTGGCCCCGTAGCGGAAGCTGCGAAACAGCCGATCCCGGCTATCCACACCCGCTACGTCCGTCAGGTTGGGGGTGATGGGGTTGTACTCAAAAAAAGCCTGGTAGCCCAGCACCTTGAGATCTTCCACATCGCGGGTTTGCCCGGTGGTGTCGTTCAGCTGAGTGGCCCGGCCGCCGCGAGCCTTCTGGCCGCTGTAGTTGTCAATTACCTCGTGATCGTCCCAGTTGACAACAAAGGAAGTCCGGCCAAACAGTTGCGCGAACTCCCGCCCGGCATAGTTGGGATCCCGCTGATCCCGATAGAGGCTGCGATAGAACTCCAAGTTGCCGATGGGATCCAGCCCCAGCCAGAAGCGATCGGCGTAGACAGTGTCGCCGTTAAAGGAGATGAAATCGATATCGCCGCGGCTGACTTCTGCCAGCATGGCTGCCCCAATAGGAAAGGGAGGCTCGTTGGCGCAGCTAATGTGCAGAAAACGAACAGGCCGCCCATCCCCAGGAGCCGGCAGGGTGCGGAACTGTCCCACGGGACTGGTAAACCCCTCGCTGACAAACCGGTAGAAGTAGCGCTGCGCTGGCCTCAAGCCGGTGACGACGGCACGAGCAATGTAGTCGCCTGGCTCAGTGCGGTAGTTGCGGCCCGCCACACGGCGAGCAGTAAGCGAAACTTGTTGCGAAATGGGGTTGAACTCGGAATTCTCAGCCACCTGCAACGTCACCGCAACCGTGTCTGTTGCACTGGCCGGGATCACCCGCGTGGAAAGCACCGCCCCTTCCGAGGTGGGATCCCCGGCAAATACCCCTTGGGGAAATCCAGGCTCTCCCAGGGGGGGAATGGAGGAACTGGAGGTGCCTCCACAGGCAGCCAGGGCGGCTGCCCCACCTCCAAACATAAGCAGTTGCAGGAAAAAGCGACGGGAACGCAGGGAACTCATGAGACCCACCTCAGGGACGCAGGCAAATGTAAAGGGATCCGCAACAAAGGCCAATCGCCTTTTTAGTCAAGCACTTTTGCCCCCAAGCTGAGGTTGTGGGCAGGTGAAGGCTGGGTTAGGGTTGGTTTAACGGCTCTGACCCCTGCGCCCAGGTTCCCCACGGCCTTTTCACAGAGCTTGCTGAGAAGGCTAAAATTTCATTACAGTTTTTCCTGGTTTTGCCCCATTTTTGCAGTTTTGCGTTCCTTAGACTTCTTGTTGACCCTGCCGAAGGAGGGATCGTTGTGGCTACGGAGACTCTGGTCAAGCCTTCTGTAACCCCAAAGCACATGCCCATGTACCGGGTGTTGCTGCACAACGACGATGTCAACACCATGGAGTACGTGGTTCAGGTGCTGGTGAAGGTGATCCCGGCGATGATGCCGCCGCAAGCCACTGAGATCATGCTGGAAGCCCACCACAACGGCGTTGCTGTGGTGATCGTGGTGCCGCGGGAGCATGCGGAGTTTTACTGCGAACAGTTGCGGCAACATGGCCTGACCAGTTCCATTGAGCCGGAACGCTAGGCGGGGCGGGTTGGATGGGCCTGCCGATCTCCAAGCTGAGGGCTTGTCCATTTCTGCTGCGTCTGCTGCTTTTCTTGGCGATCCCGCTCTTGGCCTGGCTGCCGTTGCTCGGGCTGGGGAGTTGGCTTCTTCCTGAACGACGGGAGTACCTGTGGCTGCTCCTGTATGCCCTGCTGCTAGCCTGGCTATGGGTGTGGGGATCCGGGTTTGCCGCCTATGGACTGGATGGCAGTTGGCCTTGCCGAGGCGGGATCCTGTGGGGCCTGGGGATCGGGGTCGGGGGGCTTTTCTTGCTTTTGGGCCTGGAGGGATCCCTGGGTTGGCTGAGTTGGAGGGCGGTAGGAGGGGGATCCCTGCTGGTCTATGGGTTGCTGGGGTTGCTTTTGGGCTTGGGGGTGGCGCTGGCGGAGGAGCTGTTTTTTCGCGGCTGGCTGCTGCAGGAGATGCTGCTGGACTACGGTTGCAGCACTGCGGTGTGGGGATCCAGCTTCCTGTTTGCTATGGCCCATTTCCTGAAGCCTTTGCCTGAGATTCTCGCCACCTGGCCGCAATTTCCCGGACTGTGGCTGATGGGGCTGCTGCTGGTGCAGGCGAGGGTCTGGAACCAAAACAAGCTGGGCCTTAGCCTAGGGCTGCACGCGGGTTGGGTATGGGGCATGGCCTGGGTCAACAACTTGGCCTGGATAGACTACACCGGCAAGGCGCCAGCGTGGCTAACGGGGATTGGTGGCAACCCCTTGGCGGGCCTGATGGGCTTGCTTTTTCTAGGAGGGACTTTCGCATTTCTCAACGGCCTGGCTCAAGCTGGCTGGCTACCGGCAGACCTGGAAAAGCGTTGATTGAGCTGATCGATAAAGAATAACCTACTCTCCCCAAGGCCCTTCCTCGTAGTAGGCGGTCACCTGCTCCTTGGGCGGCTGGGTAAGCAAGCTTACGCCAATTAACACCCCACTGCCGATCACCACTGCCGGGATTACGGGTAACCAGCCCCCTGTCCAAGCCCGCGGCAACAGACCCGACAGCCAACCTAAAGTCAGGCCGCTGGAGACCAAGGCTCCTGCTACAGCCCCAGCGCGGGTAGCCCGCTTCCAGTACAGGCCGGCAATTAAGACAGGGAACAGCATGGCGTTGCCCTGAAAGCTCCAGGTGGCAATCTCCACAATCAGCCCCGGCGGGTTAAGAGCAATCACAAAGGAAGCTAGGCCGATCCCCAGCACCACCCAGCGGCCTAGCAACTCTTCTTGGTGGGGGGAAAGCTGGCGCCTGAAGAAGGTAACCACCAGATCCCGCGTCACTAGGGAGCTGGCGGTGAGAAGCTGGGAGTCAGCTGTAGACATGAGAGCAGCCAGGGCCGCCGTAATCACCACCGCTGCTACGCCGCTGGGCAGGGTTTGCAACATCATGGGCATAATCTGATCCGTTTTCTCCAGGCTGGGAAAAGCCAGGCGGCCCCAAACCCCCAGCAGAGCTGCTGGGAAAAAGACCAGCAGAATCAGCAGCGGCCAGACTACCATCAGGGTCTGGAAGGGCCGGGCACTTTTGGCCATGTAGAAGCGCTGGAAAAATTGCGGGAAAAGGGGCGTGGCCATGAAAAACAGCAACTGGTTGCCAAATAGCCCCTGCCAGCTCCAGCGCCCATTGGGGCCGGGCAAGCTCAGCCAGGGATCCAACTGCCCGGCAGCCTCCTGGCCCACCCCCAGGGCTAGGGCAACAAAGGCCACCCCCATCCCCAAAATCAGGATGATCCCCTGCACCACGTCCGTCCAGACCACCGCCTGGGATCCGCCAAAGAGCACATACCCCAAGATCACCAGCGCCACCACCACCGCTAAGGGCCAGTAGGGGATCCCCTCCCCCAACACCGCCGCCAGGGTGCGGGCTCCGCCAATGATCTGGATGCTGATGTAGGGGGCGGTAAACGTCAGGGCGCTAAGGCAGTAGAGTAGAGCCAAAAGAGGGCTGTTGAAGCGGTGGCCGAAAAACTCGGAAGGGGTGATGAAGCCAAAGTGTTGGGCTGCTAGCCATACCCGGTAGCCCACCCACAAAAACAGCCCCGAAATGAAGGCGGTGGTCACTCCCACCCCCAGGAAGATCCCTAGGCCGTGGGTATAGGCATCCGCTGGCACCCCAATGAAGGTAAAGGCACTGAGCAGCGTCGCCAGCGTCGTCAAGGTTAGAGCCAGGGATCCCAACCCCCGCCCTGCCAAAAAATAGCTCACCGGATCCTGGCCGCTGTGGCGATAGCTCCAGAAGCCAATGGCCGCCAGCAGCAGCAAGTATGCCCCCACCACACCCAGACTCAAAACCGTGTTACTCATCTCCGCCTCTCGGCCAGAAAACGCGCACAATGTAGAAGTTAAGAGGTACCAACAGCAGGACAGCCAATCCCGCCAGCCAATACCAGGCCGGGATCCCCAAAAACTGGGGCTGGGCCGAGCGGGATCCCACCCAGGTCAACAGCCACAACAGGGGATAGGTCCCCCACACCCAAGCTTGGCGCATCCGCCCAAACCGCAGCTGCCTTGATCCTTGAAGGTTACCGGCGGGATCCAACCCTGACATCTACCCATCTCCTGCTTTTTTGCCAAGCGTTCCTTTTGCCAATCATTTAAGATACAGCCACTACTGCGCAGAGCTAAATTGTCTTTTCCCCTTTCCCCTTCAGATCCTGTTGGCAAGAGGGAGCCTTCCCGTGGGCCAGGCCATGAAGAACGGGAGCGGCCCTACTGGCTAGCTTGGGCCCGCATCAAAGGGATTGGCCCCCACCGGCTCAAGCGGCTGGCGGAGTTTTTTGGATCCCTGGAGCGGGCTTGGCAAGCGGATGCCCCGGCCCTGCGACAGGTGGAAGGCATTGGCCCCACCCTGGCCCAGGCTATTGTCTCTGCCCGTCCTGGCCTTGATCCCGAGCAGATCCTGGAGGAAACCCTCAAAGCGGGGATCCCCTTTCTCACGCCTGCAGATCCGGACTATCCGCCGCTGCTGTGGGAGGTGCCAGATCCCCCGCCCATTCTCTATGCCCTAGGAGAATGTCCCAATTGGCAACAGCCGGCTATTGCCATCGTCGGCACCCGCGCCCCTACGGCCTACGGTCGACAGTGGACCCAGAAAGTCAGCGCTGCCCTGGCGGAAGCTGGCTGTGTGGTGGTCTCGGGGCTGGCAACGGGGATCGACGGCATTGCCCACCAGGCCTGTCTGGATGCCGGCGGCAAGACGGTGGCCGTGGTGGGAACGGGGGTGGACAAAGTTTACCCAGCTCACCATCAAGCTCTCTACCGGCGCATCCTGGCCCAAGGGGCCATCCTCAGCGAATATCCCCCCGGCACGCCACCGGCCAAGGAGCATTTTCCCCAGCGCAACCGCATCATTGCCGGCCTCTGCCGCGCCACTTTGGTGATGGAAGCTCCTGAGACCTCTGGAGCGCTGATCACTGCTCACTTAGCCAACCACTACGGTCGGGAAGTCTATGCGTTGCCGGGGAATATCGACACGGCGGCGGCCCGTGGCTGTCTCCACCTCATCCGCGACGGCGCCGGCATGATCCTGGGGATCGAGGATCTGTTGAAAGACTTGGGCTTAGTTCAGGGATCCCCGCCCAAGACAGAACCCCAACCCACTGCCCCCACCGATCCCCGGCAGCAAATCCTATGGCAAACCATTGGAACCGAGATCCTCAGCATCGATGCCTTGGCCCAGGCCACCCAGATGGACATCACCACCCTCTCCAGCACCCTGCTGCTTATGGAATTGGAAGGCTGGCTCGTGCAACTGCCGGGGATGCGCTATCGTCGAGCGCGCTGAAGTCGGCCCCCCGCACTGCCTCTCCTGTGGGAGCGCGGCAAGTGGGATCCTCGTGGCGGGGATTGTTCACATGGGTGCTGACCGGATAAGCCGCCATGGCTTCTGCTGGGTAGGGGCGGAGCAAGGGCAAAAGCAGCTTGGGATCCTGCACCTGGGGATCCAGCCAGAGGTCGTAGTCGTTTTCCGTCAAAATCACGGGCATCCGCTCGTGAAAAAGCTGCATCAGACGGTTGGCGGCAGTGTTGAGGATGGCACAGGTTTCCACCTCCACCCCCTCTGGACTGCGCCAGCGTTCCCAAATGCCGGCAAAGGCAAATACCGGTCGATCCAGCAGGTGAAACCAGTAGGGTTGTCTGCTCTTCTTGGCCGTACCTGAGTCGGCCCACTCGTAGAAACCATCGGCCGGGATCAAGCAGCGACGCCGGCGGAAAGCTTCGCGGAAAGAAGGCTTCTCAGCTACTGTCTCAGCTCGGGCATTGATCCAGCCGGCCTGAGGAGCTCGGCTCCAGCTGGGGATCAAGCCCCAGCGAAAATGGGTTGCCTCGCGCTGAAGGGATCCCGCCACCACCGCCAGCACCGGCTGAGAAGGAGCGATGTTATACCGGGGGACAGCTGCCCTTTCTTGGGCTGCCGCCGGCAAGCCGAAATGCTGCATCAGCACTTCTGGGGCCACTGCCAGGCTAAACCGTCCACACATGTTTGTCCCCCAGTCGCTCACCCCAAATGGCCTGCCGACAGGATCCCCTAAACCTTGGTGGAAATGCCCAGCAGTTGCAAGATCCCGCGCAGGGGAATCTCCACCCACTCGGGGCGGTGGTTCAACTCATAGCCCAGCTCGTAAATGGCTTTTTCCAGCAGATAGGCGTCCAACAACACCTCTATCTCTTGCAGGCTGCGGGGCAAAAAAGCCGCTTGGGAAGCTACCTGCAGATATTCAGCCAAAAAGACAGCACAGACCCAGCGGTGCCAAAACTGGGCCCACCGCATCATGTCGGGGCAGTGGTCGGCGCAGACCAGGCCGCTCTCCAGTTGCTGGCGCAAGGCGGTGTGGACGGCGTAGTGGAAGGATCGCAGCATCCCTGCCACATCCCGCAAGGGGCAACGCTTGAGACGCCGTTCGCCCAAAGAGCGGGCCGGCTCCCCTTCAAAGTCGATGATGACAAAGTCTTTGCCGGTAAACAGCACCTGGCCCAGGTGATAATCCCCGTGGCAGCGGGTACGCAGGGCAGTGATCTTCCGCTCCAGGATCAGGCGGAAGCGGCTCATGATTTCCCCTTCTTGGTCGCAAACAGCCCGAGCCAAGTTGGCCTCTGCTTCCGGCAGCTTGGGGAGCTGCTTATAAGGACTCCGTCCCGCTGACGCGAACAGCAGCGGAAACACCTGCCCCACCAAGTTGCGCATGGACTGGTAAACGGAGCGCTGGTACAGGCTGGAGAAAGGCTCTGGGGCAAAGTCTTTGTTCTCCGTATCGGCAGCCAGGGCGATGTGCAGCTCGGCGGTGCGCTTGGCCAAGATCCGCACCGATTCTAGGTAGCTGCCGATGGTGGCGTAGGCCAGCTCCGGCAAGGGCTGTTGGGAAAGCTCCAAGAAGGATCCCTGCGGCACGGGCACGGGATCCACCTCTTGGTGGTGAACCAGCACCGCCTCAAAAAATTGCCCCAGGCTGTCCAGGGTGTAGTGCCAGGCATCTCCCTCGTTGGGGATGTACTCCTGCAAAATGGCCAGGGTGATGGGTTGATCGGCGGGATCAAACCCGCGTGCCCCGCGACGACGGCGATACTCCAGGGATCCCAGCAGCCGTGGCACGCGCACCTGGGGATGGCGCTCCAGCAGGTAGCGGCCTATCTCCAGCTCTGGGTTTACCCCCTCGGCCACCCGGTGGTAGAGCTTGAGGAGGTAGTGGTTGCCATAGACAACGGAGGTGTAGCTCTGCTCCGCCTTGAGGAGGCGGGGTTCCAGGTCATGCTCAAGGGCAGCAAAGCTAGTGGCACAGAGCTCTCCCTGACGGTGACGCAGGCGGCCCTGCTGGGCAATTAGCTGCAGCAGCCGCAGCAAGAAGCTTTTGTCAGCCAGAGCGTTGAAAATTACTCCCGCCGGCCCTCCGGCCACTTGCACAGGGAGGATGACCGCCTGGGGCATCTCTAGGCGCAGGTGTACGGCTGCTTCTTGGGTGGCATAGCCCACAGGGAGAGAGTAGAGCTGCGTATCGCCCTCGATAAACTCGGCCTGGAGAAGCAAGATCTGGCTGCCCAGCAAGGACTCCTCTTCTCGGCGGCAGGGGATAGCCTGCAGGATATGGATCGCCTGGAGCTGGCGGTTTTGGGAGCCAAACCAACGACAGCGGTAGAGGTAGTCCGCCAAGACTGCCTCCAGCTGCTTTTGGCTTTCCCCTTGCAAGAGACTGTCCCAACTACCACTTTGAACAACCAGAGGACTACCACTTTGAACAACCAGAGGGACCAGGCGTTCCTGCTCCTCCGCTTTGCTGGGGCTGAGGTGGATGGTCTCCGTTTTGGGCTCAAGGGAAAACCAGTAAAAGGAATGGGGGCCTAGCGTTAGGAAATAGGGCAGTCGCCCAATAGGGGGAAACTCGGTGTGGCCAAAGATCTCCACCGGGATCAATCCTTCCCACGGCGATAGATCCAGCCCCACCCACTGGGCGTAGCGGGAGAGATTGGCCACCACCAAGATGCGCTCGCCGCGGTAGGCTCGCACAAAGGCAAGCACCTTGCGGTTTTCTGGGTGGAGCAGCTCAAAGGAGCCGCGGCCAAAAGCTTGGAATCGCTTGCGCACGGCGATGAGCCGCTTCATGGTCCACCACAGGGAATGGGGGTTGTTTCGCTGCGCCTCCACATTGACAGCTTCGTAGTGGTACTCGGCGTCGATGACGATGGGCAGGTAGAGCTTCTGAGGGTTGGCCCGCGAAAAGCCGGCGTTGCGGTCGGCGCTCCACTGCATGGGGGTGCGCACGCTATTGCGATCCCCCAGGTAGATGTTGTCCCCCATGCCGATCTCGTCCCCGTAGTAGATGACCGGCGTGCCGGGCAGAGAAAACAGCAGGCTGTTCATCAGCTCGATGCGGCGGCGGCTGTTGCCCAGCAGGGGGGCCAAGCGGCGGCGGATCCCCAGGTTCACCCGCGCGTTGGGATCCTTGGCGTACACCTGGTACATGTAGTCCCGCTCCTCGTCAGTGACCATCTCCAGGGTGAGCTCGTCGTGGTTGCGCAGGAAGAGGGCCCACTGGCAGGTTTCAGGAATGGGAGGGGTTTGTTGCAGGATGTCAATGATGGGGAAGCGATCCTCCATCTGGATGGCCATAAACAGCCGTGGCATGAGGGGAAAGTGGAACTCCATGTGGCACTCGTCCCCATCGCCGAAGTAGGCCACAGCATCTTCTGGCCACTGGTTGGCCTCCGCCAGCAGCATGCGGCCAGGATACCTTTGGTCAATGTGTCGGCGCAGAGCCTTGAGAAAGGCATGGGTCTCCGGTAGGCTCTCGCAGGTGGTGCCCTCCCGCTCGTAGAGATAAGGCACCGCGTCCAGCCGCATGCCATCTACCCCCAAGCTCAGCCAAAAGTCCACCACCTCGAACATGGCTTTTTGTACGGCGGGGTTGTCGTAGTTGAGATCTGGCTGGTGGGAGTAAAAGCGGTGCCAGTAGTAGGCCTTGGCCGCTGAATCCCAGGTCCAGTTGGAGGCTTCAAAGTCTTGAAAGATAATGCGGGCCTCTTTGTACTTTTCGGGGGTATCGCTCCAAACGTAAAAGTCCCGCTCGAGGGTGCCGGGGGCAGCTCGTCTGGCCCGCTGAAACCAGGGGTGCTGATCCGAAGTGTGGTTGAGGATGAGCTCAATGATGACGCGGATCCCCCGCTTATGGGCAGCCTCCAGAAAGATCTTGAAGTCCTCTAGGGTGCCCAAGTCAGGGTGAACACTGGTAAAGTCAGAAACGTCGTAGCCGTCATCTTTTAAAGGCGAGGGGAAAAACGGCAGCAGCCAGACGGCTGTAATCCCCAGTTCTTGCAAGTAGTCCAGCTTTTCGGTCAGGCCCTGGAAGTCGCCCACGCCATCGCCGTCGCTGTCGAAAAAGGCCCGTGCCGGCAGCTCGTAGATGATTGCATCTTTGTACCAAAGGGGGTCGTGGGTGAGGGGGGAGATGAGGCTGCGCAGAGGGGCTCGGATCATCATGTCGGTCATGTCGGCAACAGAGACAGGATTGGGACACCTTGGCAACCCTAGCCGTTGAATGGGGATCCCCTCAATAGGCTACAGCCTTCTCTTGGGTGCCAGGGATCCCCGGCGTCGGTTCAGGCAATGCCACTCCGCTTCTGGGCTTCCTTGCGGGAGACGGCCACGTGGCGCAGGCCGGCCCGGAGCAGCTCCTGCTCGATCAAGGCAAAAAACCGCTGCCGATCCCCGCTTCTCACCACCGCCAAATGATGGGCTTCCGCCAAGGCGATGGGGTAGCCAAAGCCCTTGTGCACTTGGCTCAGCACCCCTGCCAGAGCCCGCTGCAGCAACTCCGCATCCTGGACCACCCAAGCGGGAAACTCCAGGCGAGCAATTTCGGCTTGGCCCAGGGATCCCTCGCCAACATTGAGGTAACAACAGTGGACGTGGTGTTCCCCGAAGGCGTCCAACACGCTGGCGCCGCTGCGCCAAAGGGGGCTGCGCTCTCCCGGCTGCAGCAGGGATCCCCAAAAGACGCGGTCTGCCAGGGGGGCGAAGGGATGGCAGGGAGGAGACTTCTCGCCGGGACAGTAGCGGTAGCAGTCACAGCCCAGGTACGGGCACAGCCCCAAGCGCAGGTAGTTGAGGGTTTCGCTGCTGCGGGAGGCGCTGATGTAACCCACGAGAGGAATGCGGGCCGCCCGCAACTGCTCCAAGGTCGCCAGAATGGGATCCAACCAGGGGCGCCGGGCCGACTGGGGCAGAGGCTCCAGTCCCCAAGGGATTAGGGATCCATCCAGGAGCGCCAGCGTGGTGCGGCGACGGGGCACCGACAGGGCCAAACGAGCCAGCTCCTCCAGTTCCGCTTGGGAGCGTCGTAAGGCCAGTATCTCTTCCAGCCCCAACGAGGACTCCGTGCCGCTGGTAGGATTGCGTTCACCTGGAGCGCGCTGCGGGCGAGAGTCTCGCCGGTTAAGGGGGGCCCTCGGCAACCCTTCTGCCCGCGGTTCCGAGAGAGGGGAGTCTGAGCGGTTTTGCTGGGCAAGGGGCCCATCTCCATACAGCAGCAGGGGCTGGCTGTCCAGGAGCGGCCACTCCTGGGTGCCGTAGTGGAGAACCACGCGCCCAACATTGATCAGCGAGCAGTAGGCAATCTCGTGGTGACTGGGCAAAATCTGGGATCCATCCGTGGCCACCACCGTGTGTCGCCCCTGCAGAGGCTCGACCTTGGGCAGGGATCCCCAGGCTTCCGGCGGCTCGGCGGGGCTGGCGCAAACAAACGACAGATGGGATCCCCACTCCACCCAGCGGGACTGCCAAACCTGCGGCTCCTGCTGCCAGCGCTCGAAAACTTGCCAGGCTTGGCGGAGGCGTTCTTGGCTGGCTTTCGACTCCTGTTGCAGGTGCCGGGTGAACGCAGGAATTTGCCCGCTCAGCTTAACCAGATCCAACATGATGGCCGCATCAGCCCTGCATGGCAATACGGCTGCCAGAAGCGGAAGAAGCCACATCTTGTCCTTCTGAGGAGTTGAGCAGCTCTTCCAGCGGAAACTCCCCGTAGACCTCGCTGCTGTTGTTGGGACTCTCCTGCAGGCGAACCCGATGCAACTGCACCCCCAGCTCCCGCAGGGGCAGAGTCAGCAGCCGCTGGATGTAGAGGGCGATGTTTTCGGCAGTAGGCACCACCTGGGCAAAGTAGGGAATGTCTTTGTTCAAAAAGGTGTGATCCAGCGGCTTCACCACCTGCTCCTCGATCAGCCGCTGCAGGGCCGCCAAGTCCACGATCATCCCCGTGCGCGGGTCGATGGATCCCTTGACGGTGATCTCCAGGCCGTAGTTGTGGCCGTGGCCGTGGGGACGGGCACAGAGGCCGTAGATGGCGCTGTTTTCTTCAAAACTCAGGTGATCCAGAGCCAAGCGGTGGGCGGCGCTGAAATGGGTGGCAACAGTCAAGTAGGCTTGCATGGCTTCTCCTCGGTATTCGGCCCAAAGCTCAGGATCTTCGTACAGACGGACGCTGGTTAGGGGCAAGGCATCGGCCAGGCGTTGCCAAATCACGTAAGCGATAAACTCGGTAGTGGGCAAGGTTTGGGCAAACTCCGGCCAAGCTTGATTTAGATAAGCAAAGTTGAGATCTTGAATCACCCGCTGCCGGATCACCTGCTTCACCTCCGAGAGGTTGAGCACCATCCCATAGTCATCCACCTCACCACTCATGCCCACCTCCAGCACATAGTTGTGGCCATGGCCGGGAAAACGGGCATTTGGGCCAAAGCGGGCTAAGTTCTCGGCTTCTGAGAGTTCGGGCAACCAGTACCGATGGCTGGCGGCAAATTGCGCACGTCGGTAGATTGTACAGATTCTGGACATGAGTGGAGAGGAGAGCATCTGCCGGGGGATCCACCCTTTAGCTTGACACACTCCCCGGCCCAGAGGGTGGAAATTCTCAGCGGCCCTCAGCCTACCCTCCCAGTGGTCTTGCCGTCATCTCTGTCCTGCGCCAGGTCAGGCACTTGCCCTGCCGACCGGGTCGGCCTGTGCATACCCTCATTTCCCAGAAAGCATTTCGAGCAAGGTTTTGGCGGCATTGTGTCCTGAGAGCCAAGCCCCCTCTACGCGCCCTCCGGCGCACCAATCGCCGGCACAAACCAAAGGCAATCCCTCAGCAGCGGAAACCGGCACACGGGTGCTTAAGCTGGCCAATCCCGTGGTTTCCAAAGGCAAAGCGTAGCGCCAACGGTGCACCTGCATCCATTGTGGCGAAGCCAACCAGGGATCCAGCCGTTGGGCTGCGTGGGCCAGCAATTCTCGACCGGCCTTTTCCAGCTCAGAGGGGCCGGCCTCCAAGTACAGAGATGACCACTCCGCCCCCCCATGCAAGACCACCACAGGCGGGAGCGGCTGCAGGCGCTTGCTGCTGTCCAGTCCCAGCCAGGCCAACATCGGATCCTCCAAGCACTTGATCCCCTTCCAAGGCGGCGTATGCTCAGAGTAGCCCGCCAAAACCGCAAGGCAGGGTTGATACTGGGCGGATTCCAGCAGAGGCAACAGGTTTTCAGCCGAAGGGATCCCTTCCCGGAGCAGGGGCAGCAACTGGGGGGCCGGAATTGTCGCCACCAGGGCAGCAGCCTCGTAGCATTGGCCGTTCTCCGCCCTCAATTGCCAGCTTGTTGCCAAAGGTTTGAGGCTGACCACACGAGTTTGGGTGTGTACCGATAGCGGGGCAGCCAAGTGTTTGGCCAGCATTGTCATGCCCTGGGGGCAAGCGTAGCGTGGTTTCTCGTCGTTGGGATCCTCTGGGCGCAGCCCTTCTCGATCCAGCACATGCAGCGAGCGCGTCCATTCCGCCAGCAGCCCCAGGCCCAGCAGCTCCTTCACCCAGCGATAAAAGCCATCCGAATCGGCAGTCAGGTATTGAGCCCCATGATCCACTGGCACCGTTTGCCCAGCGTGCTCAACTCGACGGGTGGCCATGCGCCCGCCCAAGCCCGCCGATTTTTCCAGCACCAGAACCCGCAGCCCCGCCCGCAGCAGTTGCCTTGCACACACCAAACCGGCCACTCCCGCCCCGATGACAATCACATCGGCGGATGTTGAGCGGGCTCCCTCGGAAGGGGTTACCGCTGCCTGGGTTGCTTCGCCTAGCATACTGAGCCTGCCAGCTGTGACCGGATCCGCACGTTCAGCTCCCGCCTCTGCCGAAGGGGTTGTTGCCCCTCTCTCCGAAGAGCTTGGCTTCTCCCTTGATGGCAGCCTTGATGATGTTGTAGGCAGCCCAGGCAACCACCAAAACAATGGGCGACAGAACGATCAGCGGACGGAGATCAATGTCCATGGTTTTCATCCCCCCCTAACATAGATTTACCGACTGCTCGGAACAAGAGCCTCCAGGGTTGGCAACTGCCGGAATCCCGATAGGGTGAAACCATTTTCGACTCTGGATCCCGCACAAGCTGAGGTGCAACTCTGGAAAGATGGCTAAGTCCAGAATAAACCCAAATGGGGATCCCTACCGGCTAGACTTTGCCCCATCTGGGCTGCCAAGGCGGGAGCCAACAGGCCCACACTGAGAATCGCGTCCAGAACTAGCGCACCCACCAGGGATGTGCAATCGACCCCGATCACCTGACTAACTGCTGCCCAAGCCCGCAACTTGGATCTTAATTCTGGGCTCTTTCTCAGTTGCTGTAGATTTTGCCCAAGGCAGCCGGCGGACGAGTGCGGCGGGCGCGGCCCTGCATTCCCGATAGAACCCCCATCGTCAACACAAAGGGCAACGCCTGGATCAACACGGGCGGCATCACATCTCCCCCTTGCAGTTGAATGGCCAGGGTGTCGGTGGCCCCAAACAACAGCGTCGCGCCCAGGATCCCGAAGGGGTGCCACTTGCCGAAGATCATCGCTGCCAAGGCGATAAGGCCCTTTCCTGCTGACATGTTGCGGACAAACTGGTTCAAAAAGCCAATGGAAAGGTAGGCCCCCGCCAGGCCCCCCAACAGGCCGGAGAGCAGCACCGCCGCGTAGCGCATACCCAGGACATCCACCCCCATGGTGGCAGCAGCCTGAGGATGCTCTCCCACCGCTCGCAGCCGCAAGCCCCAGGGTGTTTTGAACAGCAACCACCAGGAGATTGGCACCAACAGAAAGGCCAGATACACCAAGGGGCTAAACCCATGCCACAGCGGCAGCCGATTGACAATTTCTTGAGAGTTGGTGGTGTTGCCGTAGAACGATTGCAGCACCAGCGAAGGCACGCTCATGGCCAACAGGTTGATGGCAGTGCCGCTGACAATTTGATCGGCTCTGTAGCGGATGCACATCAGCGCATGCACAAAGGCAATGGCCACCCCCCCTAAGGCGCCGGCCAACAAACCCACCCAAGGGATCCAACCCACCTGAGCTGCTGGAGTCTGGGCCAGAAGGGAAGCTTCCAGGCGTTGGGTGGTTACCGCCGCCGCCAAAGCCCCAAACAAGATGATCCCCTCCAGGGCAATATTGACCACGCCGCTGCGTTCGGAGTACATGCCCCCCAAGGCCGTGAGCAACAGAGGGGTAGTGGAGCGCAGGGTAGCCGGGATCAAAGCCCAAAACAGAGTTGCCATATTGCTCCGCAGCGCCAGCGCAAACGAGATCTCCGCTCAGAGGTACTCAAGTTGAGCGTTCATCGCAGTCCATTTCCACCTGGGCTGCCTGCAAGGGATCCGTGAAATAGCCGGGCAACAGGCCGCCTGCAGCAATGAAAAGGTGTAGGTGATCAAGTCCACTTTGGTGCTCAGCTTTACAAAAAAAGGCGAATCGGGCGAGGAGCCTAAGCCGGGCCGCAGCAACCCCACCACCACCGCCCCTGCTGCCACCGCCGCCCCCAAGGCACTCAGGGGTACGATGATCTGCCGCTGCCGCACCAAAAAAGCTTTTCCTCCCGGCAACTGCAGCCGCCCCAGCAGCAACAGCAGCAGGGCATAGGCAAAGCTGGCATAGCCAGCCAAAGAAGGGCTGAACCGCCGCAACGGCAACCGAGCCGGCGGGATCCCCTCCGCCAGGGCCGCCCTATTCACCGCCCCCACTGCCCCATAAAACCAGAGCAAGCCCAGCCCAAATAGAACCAGACCGACCACTCCCAAGCTGTACAGCCAGCGGGCCCGCACTTGCCGCTCCTTGATCCCCAGAGCCAGACATGACAACAGCGCCAACAGCACCCAGGCCCAGCTCAACCCTGGGATCCAACCCACCGCCAAAGTCTCCGGGATTCCCAACTGCTGCGGGTCGATGAGGCCAAAGGTTCCCGCCAGCACCCCTGCTCCGCCGAACTCCCGCCTCAGCATCCACTCAGCATCCACTAAGGGCAGAGCAAAAACAGCAAAACGGCAATCAGATTGGTCAGCAACAGCAGCATGGGCAGAGATTCAACAAGACCAAGGAGGGCCATCCGACAAAGATAGCAGCCAGCCCTCTTCTCAGCTCCTCAGCTCAAGACACTTCTCACGGGAAAGTGCTCCGCACCTCTGCTGCGGACAAGGCCAGCTGGATCTGTTCTGGCCTCAGCTAGAAATCGCAGGAGCCCCGCACTGTACCCGTAGGGTCAGTGTCGGGAGGAATGCGGAAGTTATGATAGAAC
>NZ_JANSHM010000020.1:0-41199 GCF_047461635.1 Synechococcus sp. W55.2
TGGCCAGGAACTTCTTGAGTTTTCTCTATCTCGTCAGTGCTCTCTTTTGGCTCAAATGAAAGATCAACACAACCTAGCACCCAGGACAAAAACCGGCGGCGACGCGAGATCTGTGGAGAAGAAGTCATAAGCCTGGAAGTTCAAGTAACTGTGCAGCCAGCTTGAGAATGGCTGTTCGCTGGCCTGGATTCTATGGTCGGCTTGAGACGAGCAGCAAATAGTTAATTTGGCTACAAAATCCCCCAACTTGTTGCTTGGGTTGGCTTTGGATTTTCCGATCTTCCAGAGTGATGGGACTTAACCAAGGGGATCCCTCAATACTCGAAGGTCATGGGCGGGAAGCGGGAAGGGCGGGATCTGAGCTGGGCGGGTTCAGAGGCAGGAGCGGGATCCCGAAAGGCTTTTGCCTCCTGCTGAAGGTGTTGCATGGCCTGCTCGATTTCCTGAAGTCGCGCGTGGATTTGCCCTTGCCGCTCTCGAATAAACTCTAGCTCTTGGTTGAGCCGCTGCTTTTCGACAGTGAGCTGCTGCATTTCGGCATAGAGGGCGGATTCGGTTTGGCGGCGAGGGATCGAGCGCAGCTTGGGGCGAGGTCGAGTTCGGGGCACACGGGGCAAGCTCATAAGGGGGGATCCCGGAAAACGGCTTGCGCCTATCCTAGCGTGCTCTTGGCGGCCCTTCTATTCCTAGGTAGGATCCATTCGTCCGGTGTGGAAAACAGCGATGGTGGAAACTGGAGCAGACCTGTTGCAACGCTACGGCAGCGGTGAGCGGGACTTCAGCAACAGCCAACTGGCCGGAGCTGATCTGGCCGGGGCCGACTTGGCCGGGATCGACTTGGGGGGATCCATTCTCCGCCAGGCAAAGCTGGCCTCTGCCAACCTGGAGCGGGCCTACCTGAGCGGCGCCGACCTCAGCCAAGCGGATCTGCAGGGATCCAACCTGCGGCTGGCCAACCTAGAGAAAGCCAAGCTGCAGGGATCCCGATTGCAAGGAGCCAACTTGCGTGGGGCCAACCTGGCGGAAGCGGACTTGAGCGAAGCCGATCTCAGCCAAGCGGACCTGGCAGGGGCCAATCTCACCGGGGCCAACTTGAGAGGAGCCCTTCTTGCCCAGTGCAAACTCAAGCTGGCCAACCTGCGAGGGGCTTGCTACGACGCCACCACTCAGATGGAAGCGGGTGTTACACCGGTGGAGCTGGGCATGGTTCAAGCCTAGAGGGGGAAATGGGGCTAGTCCTCCGGCTCCAAGTCCAGGATCTCCTGAATTTCGGCATCGGTATAGCCCACCGCCCGCAACTTCTCCGATACCGTCTGAATCTCCCCTGGAGACAAATCCTGCTGCCGTACCCGATCCCAGAGATTGGCCACAATCTGCAGCAGCAAACCGCTGCTCTCCGCCTCAAACAGCTCAAAAGCCGTGGCTAGCTCAATGGCCTGCAACACCTCCTCGGCACTGCCAATCGGCTGATCGAGGGATCGTTCCTCCAGCTCCACCAGCAACTGGCGCAGTTGGTTCAGGCCATCCCCAAGAGCAGACATACAGCAGGCTCCACAACGGCACTCGAACCCTCACCCTAGCAGACCCCTATCATTCCGCAAAAGGAATCCCGCCAATTCTGCGGCAGCTACAGCTATTCTGATTAAGAGAGCGATTCAACTGCAATCGAGGCGATTGTCGAGTCAGCATAGACAATCAACAACACCCAAACAACACCGAGAGGAGATGCATGAGTATGGCCCCAGTGAACGTCCTGCCCAATACCCCCCAGCCTTTAGCCGATGAGGGTGGCACCACCTTGGACTATGGCAGCGCGGTTTACCGGCAGGCCTACTCTCGCATCAACGGCATTGTGATCGAAGGGGAACAAGAAGCCCACGACAACTACCTCAAGCTGGCCGAGATGTTGCCGGAAGGGGCAGAGGAGCTGCACAAGCTGGCCAAGATGGAATTGCGGCACATGAAAGGCTTTCAATCCTGCAGCAAAAACCTGCAGGTAGAGCCGGATAGGGAGTTTGCCCGCACTTTCTTCTCCCCTTTGCGCAACAATTTCCAAAAAGCGGCAGCAGCCGGAGACCTAGTTACCTGCTTGGTCATTCAGTCGCTGATCATCGAATGCTTTGCCATTGCCGCCTACAACATTTACATCCCCGTCGCCGATGAGTTTGCCCGCAAGATCACCGAGGGGGTGGTCAAGGATGAATATCTGCACCTCAATTTTGGAGAGCGCTGGCTAGGGGAGCATTTTGGCGAAGTCAAAGGGCAGATCGAAGCGGCCAACGCCCAGAACCTGCCCTTGGTCTGGCAGATGCTGCAGCAGGTGGACCAGGATGTAGAAGCCATCTATATGGATCGCGAGGCCATCGTCGAGGATTTTATGATTGCCTATGGAGAGGCGCTGGCCAACATCGGCTTCAGCACCCGCGAGGTGATGCGCCTCTCAGCCCAGGGTTTGCGGGCAGCATGACCCACCTCAGCATTCATCCTCTGCCGGCGGACTGCAGTTCTAGGCTGGCTACAGGCGGGTATGGACATGTTTTGATGGGATCCATCAGTTATCCAAGCGGGTAAATCTCTATGTTCGGCCTGATTGGGCACTTGACCAGCCTGGCCCATGCGAAGCGGGTGGCAGACAAGCTGGGTTATTCCGAATATGCGGAGAGCGACCTGGAGTTCTGGTGCATGGCTCCCCCTCAGGTGGTGGACGAGATCACGGTAACCAGCATCACCGGCCAAAAGATTTATGGGCAGTACGTCGAATCCTGTTTCTTGCCGGAGATGTTGGCGGGGGGACGGGTGAAGGCAGCTTGTCGGAAAGTGTTGAATGCCATGGCCCTAGCCCAGCGGCGCGGCTTGAACATTACTGCTTTGGGGGGATTTAGCAGCATCATTTTTGAGACTTTTCGCCTCGACAGTCTCCGGCGAGTCCGCAACATTGACTTGGAGATCCAACGCTTTACCACCGGCAATACCCACACGGCCTACATCATCTGTCAGCAACTGCAGTTGGCGGCCCAGCGCTACGCCATGGACTTGGCAGCCGCTACGGTTGCGGTGGTGGGGGCGACCGGAGATATCGGCAGCGCCATTTGTCAATGGTTGGTGGCCCACACTCACTTGGGCAAATTGTTGCTCATCGCCCGAGAGCGACGGCGTCTGGAGGAATTGCAGGCCAAGCTCAAGCAGGGGGAGATCTGTTCGCTGGAAGAGGCCCTGCCCCGCGCTGACTTTATCGTTTGGGTGGCCAGCATGAGCCAAGGCATGGCCCTCGATCCCCAAGTTTTGCCGGATCCCTGTGTCATCATCGACGGTGGCTACCCAAAGAACATCGCCTCCAGCTTGCAGCGAAAGGGACTCTACGTCATTGACGGGGGGATGGTGGAGCACTCTTTGGATATTGAATGGAACATCATGCAGTTTTTGAATGTGGCCAACCCGGCCCGTCAGCTTTTTGCCTGCTTTGCTGAATCCATGCTGCTGGAGTTTGAGGGGCTGTACACCAATTTCAGTTGGGGCCGTAATTTGATCACCCTTGAGAAATTGGATCTGATCGGGCAGCTTTCCCGCAAGCATGGGTTCCGCCCCCTCATGCCCGAAGCCTAATTGAGATTCAAAATGAAGAAAGCCTCAGCCCCAGCAGAGGTGCTGGCCCTGGTCAGGTCAATCACCAATCGAGTAAACTACCCGACACCAACCGCTAGGCGGTACGGAGCGGGCTTTTAGTAGCCCTGCAGTTAGCAAGCCAACCACGAGCTTCTGGGGTGGTTTACTGCACCCCCAATCGACCGTTACCAGTGCCTTAAAAAAAACCGTTTCTGGTGCCCGCAGTATTATTATAGCATTCCTCCCAACACTGACTTTATAGGTACAGTGCGGGGCTCCTGCAATTTCTAGCTGAAGACCAAACGCCGAGAGACGGTCGCCATGCCCCAGTCCTTTACAGCCCACCTTTGGCAAGCCATTCAGCCCATCTACAAGCAAATCCTCGATCACCCCTTCAACCGAGAGTTGGCAGCGGGCAGCCTATCGCGGCAGCGGTTCCAGTTTTATTTGCAGCAAGATGCTCTTTATCTCACGGATTTTGCCCGCGCCCTGGCCTTGATTGGAGCTCGTTCCGAAGGGGCTGAGCAGGTGGTGAGTTTCTTGAACTTTGCCCTGGGAGCCATTGTGGCCGAACGCAGCCTGCACGAAAGCTATTTTCGCCTCTACGACATTCAACCCGAAACAGCCTATGCCCCTGCCTGCTTCGCCTATACCCGTTTTTTGTTGGCTGCGGCGGCTGTGGATCCCTATGAGGTGGCCATTGCCGCTGTGCTGCCCTGCTTTTGGATCTACCGAGAGGTGGGATCCGCCATCTATCGCACCGCGCAGCCTGACAATCCCTACCAACAGTGGATCGACACCTACGCCGGGGAAGAATTTGCCCAAGTGGTGCAGCAGGCTTTGGACATCACCGACTCCGTCGCTCAGCAGGCTACAGAGCCGCTGCGGGAAAAGATGAGGGCAGCTTTTGTCACTGCCTCCCGGTTGGAATGGCTGTTTTGGGACAGTGCCTATCGCCTCGAATCTTGGCAACCCGCCTAATGCTCACCCGGTCGGGCCGGCTTACCAGACAGCAACTGCTGGGCTTGCGCGAAAACGGCATCCAACATCGGCTCCGTCAGCAGCCGTGTGGCCGTGTTGCGCCGGCTGGGATGGTAAGACGCCAGCAAATAGCGACCCTCTGCCAGGGGAATAACGCAGTTGTGGCCAAAGCGGGGACGGGGCCTAAGAGGTGGCAAGAGCGTCAGAGCGTGTTGGAAGGCAAAATGCCCCAACGTCAGGATCACTCGCACCTGGGTTAGCAGCTCCAGCTCTTGCTTCAGGTAGCCCAGGCAGGCCTTGGCTTCTATGGCGGTGGGGCGGTTCTCCGGGGGCACACAGCGCACCACTGCCGAGATGTAGCAATCCTGCAATTGCAGGCCATCCTCTCGGTGGGTAGAGGTGGGCTGATTGGCAAACCCGGCTCGGTACAGGGCGCGAAACAGCCAGTCCCCGCTGGGATCCCCGGTAAACACGCGCCCGGTGCGGTTGCCCCCATGGGCTGCCGGCGCCAACCCGATCACCCACAGCCGCGCCTGCGGATCCCCGAACCCTGGCACCGGTCGGCCCCAGTAGAGCTGGTCGCGAAAACGGGCCACCTTCTGAAGGGCGACTGACTCTCGCCAGGCCACCAAGCGGGGGCAGCGGCAGCAACTGACGATTTCAGCTTGCAAAGTGGCCCACTCCTGGATCCCCAGCGCCCTACTCCTCCTCGTCGTCGTCATCCTCCTCCAGCTCGTCGAAGGCAGGGGTGGAATCGTCGATCAACTGATCGTCTTCCAAGATCAAACGAGGCGGCAGCTCCGGCAACACCGCAGGCTCTTCTTCCTCTTCGTCAGGCTCCGGCTCGGCGGCAATCTCCTCGTAGGTGGTGAAGCCCGTGCCTGCCGGGATCAAGCGCCCGATGATTACGTTTTCCTTCAAGCCGCGCAGCCAGTCGGATTTGCCCTCAATGGCCGCCTCAGTCAGCACGCGGGTGGTTTCCTGGAAGCTGGCCGCTGAGATGAAGCTGTCGGTATTCAAGCTGGCCTTGGTGATCCCTAGCAGGACGGGCGTGTATTTGGCCGGCGCTCCTCCAGTAATGGCCATGGTGGCATTGATCTGCTGGATTTCCCGCAACTCCACCAGCTCCCCCGGCAACAGGATGGTGTCGCCACCATCATCCACCCGCACCTTGGAGGTCATCTGGCGCACCACGATCTCAATGTGTTTGTCGGAGATCTCCACCCCCTGGGAGCGGTAGACGTTCTGCACTTCGTTGACAAAGAAGCGCTGCACCTCCCGCAGAGCCAACCGTGCGGCTTGGTCATCTCCCAAGGTTTGGCGATGGTACTCGTAGTAGATCTCCAAGAGGTCGTGGGGGTTGGCAGGGCCATCGGTTAGGGGATCCCCCACCCCCACCGGCTGTCCATCTACCACGATCAAGCTCTGCCCCGGCAGCACAGGATAGTCTCTAACCGTGCCATCGGCTTCGATGACCTTGAGATCTGGCTCTTCTCCCCGCCAGCTCAGTTGAACGGTGCCGGGCCGCTTGGCCAGAACACACATTTCCTTGGGCTTGCGGGCCTCCAGCAGCTCCTCAATCCGTGGCAGACCCTGGATGATGTCCCCTGTCTTGGCCCGCTCGAACACCAAGAGGGCCAGAGAATCCCCCCGCTGCACCAGATCGCCATTCCGTACCTGCAGGATGGCACCCGCAGAAACCAAGTAGGGCCGCGCCATCCGCAACAGGACTTGGCCGTCCGTTATCTGCATCACCTGTCCTGACTGTGGAGAAGGGATCCCGGGAGCAAGCTCGTCCCCAGCCCGCACCAGCGCCCCCACTTCCACATTGGCTGGGCCCGTCAGGGGCACCTGCACCAGATCGTCGTCGGTAATCACCAGCACCCGCCGTACCACTTCCGCTCCCTGGCGGATCCCTTGGACGATCCCGGCCTTTTTGGCTTGGATTTCGGTGCGGGCGATAACATCTCCGCTGGCGATGGAGTCTCCTTCCTTCACCAACAGCCGCGTGTGGGTACTCCCCTGCGTCAGATCCGCTTCCACGTCGCGGCGCAGCAACAGGGTTTCCAGAATCACCAGTTGCAGGCGGCGAATATCTGGATCCTTCTCATCTTGGATCAGCTCGATATCGGCCTTCAGTTGTGGGGCGTCGGTATCGATTTCCAGCACCAGTTGGGTGCGCAGGAGCTCTACAGGGCCTACCGACTTCACCCGCTCCCCATCTTTGAAGGGAACCCGCTGCACCGCCCGCAGACGAATGGAGCGACCGGACTCGCTGGTGGACTCTTGAGTGGGCACCAAGGGCCGGTCGGGGATCTCGTACTCCTGCACCGGACGCAGCAGCAAGCCTGGGCCTTCGGGAGTTTCCACGTGTTCCAGGTAGACCAGTCGGTCGGGAACGATGCTGCTGAGCACCGGTTGCCCTGGCTGGATTAGGGTGCCACTTTTCACTTCCAAGTCGGCGGGGTTGTCCACCAGATGCAGGGATCCCGGCTTGATGACAATCTCCCGCAGAATGTCGTTCTTCTGGATGACTTCGACAACACCGGCATTCTGGCAAAAGATGTCTTTCACCACCTCAGTGCCTGCTTCCACATACTGGCCATCGTCCACGTTCAGCAGGGAGATGTCCTTGTTCACCTCGTGGGTCTCTTCTGGGATCCACAGCAGGGTGCCGCCCTGGATGACTTCGTAACCTTGCTTGGCCTTGCCGCGCCGTGCCACCTCAATGCCGGCGAACTTCACCAAGCCTCCCGTCTGACTGCGGAAGTGGTTGTCGATCAGCTCCGCCACCACCTCATCGTTGCCCACTTTGGTGCCCGGAGTAGCCTTGAGAACAAAGGTCTGCCCACTGGAAGTGTCCAGCAAAAATTGTTCCCGCCCCTGGTGGGATTCCACCCGTACCCGTGCTTCCCGCAACACCACCGAAGCGTTGATGATCTCCACCTCGCGCCCACTTCTGGTGTCGCTGCGCTCCGGTAGCCGCACAATGCCGCCATGCTCCGTCACCAGCGAGGTTTCGGCGATCACATCCCCCGCCTGCACCCGATCCCCGTTTTTCACCACCGGCTCGGCCCCCGGAGGCAGGTTGTACACCTGTCCAGACATCACCCAGATCAATCCCTGCCGCTGGGCAGTGTAGGTGGTGTTACCCTGGCGGTCAGTCTTCTCCTCGATGGGCAGATCGGCAAAGCGAATTTCTCCAGCCAGGTCGGCCACCACCTCTTTCTGGGCTTTCTCGGTGCTCTTACGGCTGGCCTTGGCCAGGGACACCTCTGCAATCAACTGATCCCGCTGCACCTGGGCTCCGTCCCGCACCAGCAGGGTGGATCCCTGAGTCATGTCGAAGGACTCCCGTTGACCGTCTGGGCCTTCCAAGATGATTTGGTTGTTCACTTCCACCTGCAGGGCATCGTCGCCGTGGCGGGTACGGAAGGGGCGGGTGCGCAGATTTTTCGGGAACCGCACCACACCCGCAAAGGGGGCGCGAATTTGGCGGGCCACCTCCCCTGTAAACACGCCTCCCGTGTGGAAGGTGCGCATCGTCAACTGGGTGCCCGGCTCCCCAATCGATTGGGCGGCGATGATCCCGACCGCTTCCCCCAGATCCACCAGGCGGGAGTGGGCCAAGCTCCAGCCATAACACATCCGGCACACGGAGCGGTTGGCTTCACAGGTGAGGGGAGAACGCACCATCACCTGGCGGATGCCAGCCTCTGCAATGGTTCTAGCCAAGTCGTGATCCACTTCTTGGTTGCGGCGGGCGAGGATCTCCTGGGTTTGTGGATGCACCACGTCGCGCGCCAACACTCGGCCCACCAAGCGCTCCTCCAGAGACACCACCACCTTGTCCCCGTCCATCAGGTATTCCAGAAGGATGCCCTGCTCAGTGCCGCAGTCAGATTCCCGCACGATCACATCCTGAGACACGTCCACCAAGCGGCGGGTGAGGTAGCCAGAGTCGGCGGTGCGCAGGGCCGTATCCACCAAGCCCTTGCGGGCCCCATAGGAAGAGATGATGTACTCGGTAACGGTCAGGCCCTCGCGGAAATTGGTTTTGATGGGCAAATCGATGATCTCCCCCTGGGGGTTGGCCATCAGGCCGCGCATGCCCACCAACTGCCGTACCTGGGAGACATTCCCCCTCGCCCCCGAGTTGGCCATCATGTAGACGGAGTTGAGGGGATCGTTCTGCCGGAAGTTGTTGAGCATCTCCTCTTTGATCTGGTCGTTGATCTGGTTCCAGGTGTCGATCACCTTTTGGTAGCGCTCCACCTCTGTGATTTCTCCACGGGTATAGCGCTCGGTGGCCGCCTCGATCTCGGCTTCCGCTTGCGCCAACAACTGCCGCTTGCTGGGGGGAACGCGCAGATCTTCGACGCTGATGGAGACGGCTGCCTGGGTGGCGTATTTGAAGCCCAGGGTCTTCAGAGCATCCGCCATCTGAGCGGTGCGGGCTGTGCCGTAGCGGGCAAAAGACCAGGCAATCAGGTTACGCAGCTCTTTTTTGCCAATTTGATAGTTGCAAAAGGGCACAGGGGGCAAAGGGGCGTCGGCTTTGTTGCCGTCGGCAGCCTGCCGCGACAGGCCAGCGGAAAATCGTCCTTTTTCGCTCATGATGCCTCGCTAGAGAGAAGGGGAGAGAAGAGCCGTCCTACGGCAGAGGATGAACTACGCAGACAAAATATCCTGCACGGTCTTGTTAAAAATGATCCGGCCCGGCGTGGTGCGAATGTACTGGCTGATCACGTTGCCGTTTTGATCTTCGCGGATACGGCGGTAGTTGGTGATCTTGAGGCGGATGCCGCCCGCTTCTTCGATGATTTGCGGCTCGGACTCTTTTTCGCCCTTGCCCAACTCCATCGGGCCGTGGTAGCGCACCCAGACCTTGCTGTGCAGGCCGATGGCGCCGCGGTCGTAGGCGATGAGAGCATCTTCCAAGCTGGCGAAGAAGCGATCGCCAATATCTGGCGCGTGGGGGTTGTCCGCCGTCAGGTAGTAGCACCCCAACACCATATCTTGGCTGGGGGTGATGATGGGAGCGCCGGTGGCCGGGGAGAGGATGTTGTTGGTGGCCAGCATCAGCAGGCGCGCTTCCGCCTGGGCTTCCAACGACAGGGGCACATGCACAGCCATCTGGTCGCCGTCGAAGTCGGCGTTGAAAGCAGGGCAGACCAAGGGGTGAAGTTGAATCGCCCTTCCCTCCACCAGGATTGGCTCAAAAGCTTGGATCCCCAGGCGGTGCAGCGTGGGAGCGCGGTTGAGCAAAACCGGGTGGCCGTCGATCACGTCCTCCAGCACATCCCAAACCTGCGGGTCGTTGCTTTGGATCAGCTTTTTGGCGGCCTTGATGTTGTTGACGATGCCCCGCTTGATCAATTTGTGGATGACAAAGGGCTGGAACAGCTCGATGGCCATCTCTTTGGGCAGGCCACACTGGTGCATGCGCAGGTTGGGCCCCACCACGATCACCGAACGCCCGGAGTAGTCCACCCGTTTGCCCAACAGGTTTTGCCGGAAGCGCCCCTGTTTGCCCTCGATGATGTCGGAGAGGGACTTGAGGGGACGGTTGTTGGCCCCCGCCACTACGCGCCCCCGCCGACCGTTGTCGATCAGCGCGTCCACCGCCTCCTGGAGCATGCGCTTTTCGTTGCGCACAATGATCTCCGGCGCCATGATCTCCTGCAGCCGGGCCAGACGGTTGTTGCGGTTGATCACACGACGGTAGAGATCGTTGAGGTCGCTGGTGGCAAAGCGGCCCCCATCCAACTGCACCATGGGACGCAAATCCGGCGGGATCACCGGCAGCACCCGCAACACCATCCACTCCGGACGGGATCCGGTGGCAATGAAGTTGTCGATCACCCGCAGCCGCTTGATCAGGCGTGCCCGCTTTTGGCCGCGAGCAGTGGTGATCTCCTCCCGCAGTTGCTCCGCCTCTTTTTCCAGGTCGATATCCTTGAGCAGGCGCTCGATGGCCTCTGCCCCAATCATGGCCCAGTTCTCCGGCAGTTGCAGTTCGGATCCCTCCTCGTACATCTGATCTTCGATCTCGAGGAATTGATCCTCCGTCAACAGTTGCTTGTAAGAGAGATTCTGGGCATTGCCCGGATCCACCACTACGTAGGCGTTGAAGTACACCACTTGCTCCACATCCCGCAGCGGCATGTCCAACAGCGTGGCGATGTGGCTGGGGATCCCTTTCAAATACCAAACGTGGGTGACCGGAGCGGCCAACTTGATGTAGCCCATGCGGTGGCGGCGCACCCGCGACTCGGTCACCTCCACCCCACAGCGCTCGCAGACGATCCCCCGATGCCGTACTCGCTTGTACTTACCGCAGTGGCATTCCCAGTCTTTGGCCGGCCCAAAGATGCGCTCACAGAAAAGACCATCCATCTCCGGCTTGAGGGTGCGGTAATTGATGGTCTCGGGCTTGGTGACTTCCCCCACCACTTGACCATTCGGCAGGGTGCGCTGGCCCCACTCCATGATCCGTTCTGGAGAAGCCAAGCCAATTTTGACGTAGTCAAAGCGTTGCTCTGTTTTGGCCATCGCCATTCTCCTCCTGACTTGCTGCCCTGGCACCTAAACCCAAAGGAAAGGCAAACCCCGCCCTCCTTCGCGGGCTGAATGGGATCCCCGTCGCGTTCGCGTCAGCGGCACGGAGCCCTCTCAACACTCAGAAGTCCTCTTCCTCCTCCTCGTCCTCATCTTCCTCAAGGCTGCGGCTGGCATTCGCGTCAGCGGTGCGGAGCACTCTGGTAAAGGCGGGTGATGGCGAGAGATCCTCAGCCGTAACCGATTCATAGGTGGGTCGAGAGGGAGTGTGACGGTTGGAAGTATCGGCCATCAGATCCACTTCCACATCGTGGGTTTGCCCTTCGCTGTCCACCTCCACCTTGTGTACAGACACATCTAGGCAGAGGGACTGCAACTCCCGTACCAGCACCTTGAAGGACTCCGGCGTGCCGGGTCGAGGGATCGGCTTGCCCTTGACAATGGCGTTGAGAGCCTCGTTGCGCCCCACCATGTCGTCGGACTTGACGGTGAGCAACTCCTGCAGGATGTAGGCTGCCCCAAACGCCTCCAAAGCCCACACCTCCATCTCCCCAAAGCGCTGGCCGCCCTGCTGCGCCTTGCCCCCCAGCGGTTGCTGGGTCACCAAAGAATAGGGGCCGGTGGAGCGGGCATGGATCTTGTCATCCACCAAGTGCACCAGCTTCAGCATGTAGGCGCGGCCCACCGTAACGGGCTGGTCGAAGGGCTCCCCGGTGCGACCATCAAACACCTGGATTTTGCCGCAGTACCTGCCTTCCGGGTTGAAGATCCAGTCCTTGCCGGTCTTCTCTCGGGCTTCCCTCAGCTTGGCCTCCACCGTCAGACGGGAGGCTTCTAAACCGTGCATCTCATCAAAGGGCATCAGCTTGAAGCGCACTCCCAGATGTTCTGCTGCCCAGCCCAGCAGGCACTCGTACACTTGGCCCACGTTCATCCGGGAAGGCACCCCCAAGGGGTTGAGCACCACATCCACCGGTGTGCCGTCCGCTAGGTAGGGCATGTCCTCAATCGGCAAGATGCGGGAGATGATGCCTTTGTTGCCGTGACGGCCCGCGATCTTGTCCCCCACCTGGATTTTGCGCTTGAGGGCAATGTAGACCCGCACCACCATGTTGGCGCCGGGAGGCAGCTCATCCCCCTGTTCGCGGGTAAAGATGCGTACATCCACCACCCGACCGCGCTCGCCGTTGGGCACCCGCAGCGAGTTGTCCCGCACATCCCGAGCCTTTTCCCCGAAAATGGCCCGCAATAGCCGCTCTTCTGGGGGCTGATCCGACTCCCCTTTGGGGGTGACTTTGCCCACCAAAATGTCGCCGGCCTCCACCCAAGCCCCAATGCGCACAATGCCGTTCTCATCCAGGTCCCGCAGGGCATCTTCCCCCACGTTGGGGATTTCGCGGGTAATCTCCTCAGGGCCCAGTTTGGTTTGCCGGGCCTCGATCTCGTGCTTCTCGATGTGTACCGAGGTAAAGACATCGTCGTAGACCAGCCGCTCGCTGATCAAGATGGCATCTTCGTAGTTGTAGCCCTCCCAGGGCATGTAGGCCACCAACACGTTTTGGCCCAAAGCCAACTCGCCCCCTTCGGTCGCCGGGCCATCCGCCAGCACCTGGCCAGCCACCACCCGATCCCCCGTATAGACAAGGGGACGCTGGTTGAGGCAGGTGTCTTGGTTGGAGCGCTGGTATTTCTGCAGGCGATAGACAATTGGATCCCCGCCGTCGTCTGGCCGCACCACGATTTCGTCGGCAGAGACATAGGTCACCACGCCATTGGTGCGCGACACCACCACCATGCCGGAGTCGCGTGCCGCCTGGGCTTCCAGGCCAGTGCCCACATAGGGCCGATCCGGCTTGAGCAGGGGCACCGCCTGCCGCTGCATGTTTGCTCCCATCAAGGCACGGTTGGCGTCATCGTGCTCCAGGAAGGGGATCAAGGAGGTGGCCACCGAGATGACCTGCACCGGCGCCACTTGGACGTAGTGCACTTCTGTGGGGTGGGCGGTGGTGAACTCTTGGCGGTAGCGCACCGGCACCAAGTCGGCAGTGATGCGGCCCTCGGCATCCACCGGCACATCCCCCGGGGCCACGCGGTACTCGTCCTCTTCGTCAGCGGTGAGGTAGACCATGCCCAGATCTTTGCGCACCACGCCGTTCTCGACCCGGTAATAGGGGCTTTCGATAAAGCCGTACTGGTTGACGCGGGCGTGGGTGGCCAGGGATCCAATCAACCCGGCGTTGGGGCCTTCTGGAGTTTCGATGGGGCAGATGCGGCCGTAGTGGCTGGGGTGGATATCCCGCACCGCAAAGCCGGCCCGTTCCCGACTTAGGCCGCCGGGGCCCAGGGCAGATAACCGGCGCTTGTGGGTCAGCTCCGCCAGGGGATTGGTCTGATCCATGAACTGGGAGAGTTGGCTGGAGCCGAAGAACTCCTTAATGGCCGCCACCAAGGGTTTGGGGTTGACCAAAGAGGCCGGGGTGAGGTTTTCCGACTCGGAGACTGTCATCCGTTCTCGGATGATCCGCTCCAGGCGATTCAGGCCCACCCGCACCTGGTTTTGCAGCAGCTCGCCCACGGAGCGCACGCGGCGGTTGCCCAGGTGGTCGATGTCGTCCACATGGCCGATGTCGTACTCCAAATTGATCAAGTAGTCGATGACGGCCAAAATGTCGGTGACGGTAAGCACCCGCACACTTTCGGCTACGTTCAAATTTAACTTTTTGTTCAGCTTGTAGCGCCCTACCCGGCCCAAATCGTAGCGTTTGGGGTCGAAGAAGCGGGATTCCAGCAACTGCTGGCCACCCGATACGGTGGGGGGTTCCCCGGGCCGCAACTTGCGGTACAGCTCCATTAGGGCTTCTTCTTCGGTGTAGGGCCCCTCTTTCTCCATGGTTTTCTGGAAGAATTCGGGGTGGCGCAGGTTGTCGTAAATCTCGGAGTCGCTCAGGCCCAAGGCTTTCAGCAGAACTGCCGCCGAGAGCTTGAGGGTTTTGTCGATGCGCACGCACACCATGCGGTTTTTGTCGGTATCGAACTTGAGCGAGGCTCCGCGGTTGGGGATGAGGCTGGCGCTGTAGGTGCGACGCCCGTTTTTGTCCAGCTCCGATTTGTAATAGACGCCGGGGCTGCGCACAATTTGGTTGACGATCACCCGCTCGGCGCCGTTGATGATGAAGGTGCCCCGATCCGTCATCAAGGGCAGTTCGCCGATGAAGACGTCCATGTCTTTGATCTCGCCGGTCTCTTTGTTGATCAGGCGAGTGGGCACCCGGATCTGCGCTTGATAGGTGGCGTCTCGCCGCTTGGCCTCCTCGGGGTCGTAGCGGGGGCGGTTGATCTTGTACCCTTTGGAGGGATCCCCAGGGCGATATTCGGGCAGGAAATGCAGTTCCAGCTTGCCGGTGTAATCGACGATGGGGGAAAAGCTGAGAAGCTCCTCTTCAAACCCTTCTCGCAAAAACCACAAGAAACTCTCCCGCTGAATCTCCACCAGGTCAGGAAAGGTAGGAGCGACAGGGGATGGCACTGCTAATTGTGTCATGCGTTGCTCGGGAGGGGTCGCGCTGCAGTCAGGCTTCTCATTATAGAAACCCCGCCAACGATCGTCAACGAACGTTACAAAGGTCGAGGGGCTGTCCGGATCCCTTGAGGGCTCACTTGGAAAATCTCGGCAAAACCGCTGGGGATCCCCTTTTGGCTGCCGGGGCAGGGGCGGTTTCCGCCATGCCTTAAGGATTGTTCACATCCATTCACACTCAGGCAGATTATTCTAATCTTTAACCGTTTTTGCGGATCATCCGCTGCTCCAGCTCGGATTTCCGGTCAACCTTGGGGATCGGAGGGGTGGCTCTGACAGGCTCAGCCGGTCGCCAGGGTGGACGCGGCGCCGGTCTTTGTCGCTTTTGAGATGCACGCTGTTGATGCAGGCTAGGGGGCAAGACGCGGAGCCATCAATCATGAGAAAGGATCGGGAATGGGTTTACAAAGCTTCTCAGGCTGGGGGAACCTCGGGATGGCTTGCGGGTGATCTGCGGGCGATCTAATGAAGCACAGTTTGTTGGCGAGGAGGGTTTTGTGAGTCAAAGCCACAACAATCAGAATAAGAATGATTTGAGTAACCGGGACAACAGCCTGTCGGCCCAGTTGCGAGAGGGCACCAAGCAGTCCCACACCATGGCCGAGAACATGGTGTTTATCAAGTGTTTCCTGAAGGGAGTGGTGGATAAGCGGGCCTACAGCCGCTACGTGGGCAATTTCTACTTTGTCTACAGCGCTTTGGAAGAAGGCTTTGCCCAACTGCGAGAGCACCCCCTGGTGGGCCGGCTCTACTACCCAGAGCTGTGGCGCAAGGCCAGCCTGGAGAAGGATTTAAATTATTTTGTTGGCCCCAACTGGCGCTCTTTGGTCAAGCCCTCCCCTGCCTGCCAGGTCTATGTCAACCGCATTCGGGAAGTGGTGGAAAAAGATCCGCTTCTGCTGATCGCTCACGCCTACACCCGCTACATCGGCGACCTGTCGGGCGGCCAAATCCTCAAAAACATCGCCCGCCGGGCCATGGGCTTGCCGCAGGGGGAAGGAACGGCCTTCTACGATTTCGAGCAGATCCCTCATGAGGGCAAATTCAAGCAGCGCTACCGCGCCCAGCTGGATGCGTTGGAGCTGGATCAAACCACCATCGACCGCATTGTGGCAGAGGCCAACTATGCCTTCAAGCTGAACATGGATCTGTTTAGGGAGTTGGAGGGCAATTGGCTGTTGTCGATGGCCCGCTTGGCCTGGAATTCGCTGCTCAGCCAGTTTCAACGCAAGCCCGCCCGTTCTGAGGCAGCCGCTCCCAGCTCCTGAGCCCTAGATTCCAGATCTCCCCTCTCCCAGAGGAGAGGGGGTGAGGATCAGTCACATTCAAGAGTGTCGCGGGTGGCCCGACCAGTTACAGGGTTAACGCCGGTGGCCCGTTCACAGAGGATGGAGAGGGCGTCTTGGCGTATTAAGGCATTGGTGAAATCGGCCCCATCAATTTGGATCCCTTCGACTCGGGCCAGCCACATCATGCTGTCCTGCAGTTGCGCTTCTCGCAGATCCGCACCCTGTAGGTTGGCCATGTCCAAAGTGGCCCCGCGCAAGTCGGCTCCGCGCAAGTTGGCTTTGCTGAGATTGGCCCCGAATAGGTTTGCCCCTGCCGCCTTCACGTGGCTGAGATCGCTTTGGCGCAGGTTGGCCTTGAGAAACTTCCAGCCGCTCAGGTCTTGCCCTGCAAAGCTCACCCCCTGCAGATCTCGTTTGGTGTAGTCCTCTGCCTGGGCCGGGGATCCCAGCGGAGTAACCCCCAGGCAGAGTATCAGCCCGCAAAGCACCATCCCCCGCAGGAAACGGCTCAGCCAAGACCGCCTCGCCAGAACCGAAGCCAACCAAGCAACAGACATCGTGGATCCCTCCCTCAAGGAAACCTCCATGGCTTGGGAATTGCTTCTGGTTTTATCTTACCGGATAGGGATCCCGCCGGCAGGTTGGGCTATCTTAAAGTCTTCTACTAAAGTCTTCTACAGACCAGATCCGCGATTGGCGAGGGGGCGACAGGGATCCATGTCCGAGATCGAGGTCTTCGATGCGGAGCAGTTGGCCGGGCTGATCGAGGGTCTGGCAGAGGCGATCGGCAGGGATCATCCCCACCTCCAAAAGTTGACGTTGATCGGCATTCGCACCCGGGGAGTCCCCTTGGCCTACCGCCTGCGGGATCGGATTGCCACTCTGCTGGGGATCCCGCCCCAAGTGGGGGAGCTGGACATCACTTTTTTCCGCGACGATTTGAGCGCCGGCGGGTTGCGCACCCCCGATCGCAGCGAAATGCCGCGTGACCTGACCGGCCAAGAAGTGGTGCTGGTGGATGATGTTATCTTTCGCGGTCGCACCGTGCGAGCAGCTTTGGAGGCTCTAAACCACTTTGGGCGACCGGAACGGGTGCGATTGGCGGTGTTGATTGACCGGGGTCACCGACAGTTTCCCATCCAGCCCGATTACTGCGGTTGTCAGCTTTCTACAGAACCGGAGCAAACGGTGAGAGTCCATCTGCGGGAAACCGATGCAGAAGAGCGGGTGCTGTTGATAGACAAAACAGCAAAGTTTATACCCTGAGCCGGCGCTGGTGTGCGGTATTTTGGGGATGACCTGCTAAAACTTGCCGCCATGCCTCGGTTGCCGGAAACTCGCCGTTACGCTGTTTTGGGTACGGGTGCTTTGGGAGGATTTTATGGGGCGAAATTGCAACAGGCGGGCTTTGCGGTGCATTTTCTGCTGCACAGCGACTATGAGCATGTTCGCCAAAACGGCCTCTGGGTGCAGTCCTGCTGGGGGGATTTTCATTTGCCCCAGGTGAATGCCTACGCAGCCGTGGAGGACATGCCGGCTTGCGAAGGCGTGATCGTGGCTTTGAAAGCCACCCAAAATGCGCTTCTGCCGCACTTGATCCCGCCTGTGTTGGCCGAGAATGGCGTGGTGATCTTGTTGCAAAACGGGCTGGGGGTGGAACCCGAGATTGCCGATTGCGTTGGCCCAGAGCGGGTCATGGGGGGCCTCTGCTTCATCAGCTCCAATAAGGTTGGCCCCGGCCACATTCACCATCTGGATTACGGTTCGGTGCTGCTGGCAGAGTACGGCCCTGGCTATGCCCCCCAAGGGATCACGCCCCGCCTTCAACAAGTTCAAGCCGATTTTCAACGGGCAGGGATCCCGACTTCGCTCTCACCAGATTTGATGTTGGCCCGCTGGCAGAAACTGGTCTGGAATATTCCCTTCAACGGCCTCTCGGTGGTGTTCAATGCCGATACTCAGCAAATGATTCGAGACCCTGAGGCCCGTGCTTTGGCGGAAACGCTGATGCAGGAGGTGATACAGGGAGCTGCAGCTTGTGATCGCCTGCTTCCCGACTCCCTGATCCAAGAAATGCTCACCAATACCGAGAAAATGGCCCCCTACCGCACCAGCATGAAAATCGACTATGAGCGCAAACGTCCTCTGGAACTGCAGGTGATCTTCGGCAACCCCCTGCAGTACGCTCGACAAGCTGGGATCCATCTGCCACGGGTTGAAATGCTCTACCGACAGTTGCAGGTGTTGGATCGCCTGAATCGAGGGATCCCTGGGGAGCAGCAGGCTTAGGTTTTTCAAGATCCGGCGGAGCGATCCCAGGGCTGGAGCAGGCTTTCTCCTTTGCTTGCGGGTAGACTGAGCCGCAGTCGTGTACTGTTGCTCTGGCTTTATGCCGCTGGGATCCACCCACGATCGCATTACCCTCTGGACGGCCCCCGGCATCACCCTAGCCGCCGGTGTGTTGGGGAACAGCACCACAGTTGCCCTGGCTGTGGGATCCGCCTATCTGTTCAGCGGCCTGATGTTTTCTGGAGATCTGGACACCTGTTCCCGACAGTATCAACGCTGGCTGTTCTTGCGCTGGATTTGGCTGCCCTACCGCAAGTGGATGCGGCATCGCTCCTTTTGGTCTCATGGGCCGATTGTGGGCACCGCCGTGCGGGTACTGTACTTGAGCCTATGGGCAGGAGGAGCTGGCCTGCTGGGGGCTTGGCTGGGATCCCGGTTGGGCTGGTGGATGTGGCAACCCTGGGTGTGGGGCAGCGATCTCTGGAAATTGCTGCAAGTTCACGCCGAGATGCTCTTTTGGATTGGGATGGGGTTGGAACTGGGATCGGTGAACCACAGCCTAAGCGACTGGATGGTCTCCCGCTGGAAACGCTGGCGCAGAAAACGCCGTCAGGTTCGATCTCCTGCCAGGCGACTCAGCTATCGTGGCTAGGGATCCATTGGGCCAAGGTTTGATTTTTCGCCCGCCACGGCATTTGAATGGCAGTGAGGTTACCTACTGTTCCGCAACGCGTAGTCATTTATCTCACCGTCAAGGTGAAACAAACGACCGGTTGCTTCCTGCTAAGGCCTCCGGCCCGCTACGCGAGCAGTTGAAATAGAGGGTAATAAGAACCACGACTGCTATCAGCCCCTCACCCCCCCTTGAACCTGTGCTGTGCCCACAACTCCGCGACCTATCCTCTCAAGAGGGCTGAAACTGCAAATCTTGGCCAATTACCCTTTAGCCCAGGTACTCTGCTTGTGGCCATTTCGATTCAAACTGGGACACTGCACCCACACCTAAAGCCTTGAATACAGGGAATCAGAAGGCTCTCCTCAGTAGCCCAAGCGTCTCACCCTAACTTGAAACGACTACTTGAAGCAGTTTTGTCAAGAACATTTCCTCTTACGTTGGCTAGGTATTGCGATTCAATCTCAATAAAGCTATGCTGTTACTCAGTTGAGTGGTGGAGTCATATCCATCAGTCTTCCTCTCTTGTCTTGGATGTGGCAGGGATCCTGTGCTGGCAGAGCTGGCCATCTGCGTCAGCAGGGATCCCTTTTTCTCCTCTCCAAGGCTAAGCAAGGTTCTGTGCTAATGAGAGTCAGAATCAGTTGATAGAGAGATTTTTTGCTTGCTCATGTCAATCTGTGGAGGTGGCAGTGTAAAGGAGCAACAGCGGCTGAGGGTTATGGCTTTGGAAGGGGGCAATCTGGCTTCGGGAACCGGAAGACAAGACCGAATACAAAGATTGCTGCTCTAGTTTCCTTTGCAAACTTGTCAGAAGCTAAGGAAAAAGACCAACCTTTTGGGACAAACTGTCTGTCCTATGTCTTGTTTTGTCGTTCAAAAATTTATGTTGGGCTCAAGAGAAACTCTAGAAAAAAGTTGAATCAGGTGGAAGAATCAGTTAGAATCTAGCTGGCGTTAACGCTAACCGCGACGAAGAGACTGGAGGGAGGAAAGCCTAACAGCCTCTCTCCTTTTTTCTGTAGGGGTTACCCTCACTCTCAAACCCCATCTCATGAGAAGGGGGGAAGACCAAATACCCTATGACTTGAAATAGCAGCATTTTCATTAACTTTTGTTTTACTCTCTATGCCAAACTTGATACTAAGCTAAAGAGTTGCTCCTCGATCTTGTAACCATTGAGCAGCCAGCCTGTGTTGGCGTTTTTGTGCATAGGCTAAGGGGGTATGCCCATCTTCATTGCGAGGGTTTAGTTCGGCTCCATTTTCCAGCAAAAGCTCCAGGATTTGGATATGCCCTTCCCAAGCAGCCCAGTGCATCGGTGTCGCCCCGAATCGGTTGCGCGCATTGGCATTGGCCCCGTACAAGAGCAGAAAGCGAGCGATGCCCAAATCCCCTCGGGTGGCGGCTTCATGCAGAGGGGTTCGGCCTGTTTCGTCAGTGGCATCCACCGGCGCTCCCTTGGATAGTAGGCGGGCCAGAATGCTTTTTCGACCGGTGGCTGTGGCCCAGTGGAGAACACGACCGGTGTTGGCTCCCTTTTGGATGAGCAGACCGATTACCTCCGCCTGATCGGTTAAAGCAGCCCGATGGAGAGGGGTATAGCCATAGTT
This sequence comes from Synechococcus sp. W55.2, assembly GCF_047461635.1. Classification (NCBI taxonomy): domain Bacteria; kingdom Bacillati; phylum Cyanobacteriota; class Cyanophyceae; order Synechococcales; family Synechococcaceae; genus Synechococcus; species Synechococcus sp. W55.2. The sequence continues at coordinate 20,587 of NZ_JANSHM010000020.1, forward strand.
ATCTGGGAGATTGATATCACTGCCTGCCCTCAAGAGACGCTCCACCAGCTTGACCTGACCGCTGTCGGCAGCCAAATGGAGAGGGGTAGCACCTGTGGGATCTAAGGCATTGGGGGAGGCGCCATGGGCCAAGAGCAAATCCAACAGTTCCAAATCGCCAAGGCGTGTCGCTTTATGAAGCAAAGTCATTCCCTGAGCATCGACAGCATTCACATCTTCCCCCCGCTGCAAATGGGCCAATAATTGTTTTAGATCTCGATTGGCAAGAGCTTGATGAAGCGCTTCACTCATAACAGATAGAAATAAAAAAGCCAAGTTGCAATGAAGTTGGGCAACAGGAAGGGATCCTCGATAGGCCGGAATGGAGGCTCCAAACAACTTGGCCAAAGTCTAACACTGGATCCCTGCTGCTGAGGGAAGCGGGAGAACCAAGCGCTTGGTGGGATCCCTTGGTCAAGCCGGGGCCGCAGCGATAGACTAGAGCTGGTTTTTGGCCAGGTCTTTTCCCGATCCCTTAGCTTATGGGGGTGTGGGGGTAGCTAAGCCCCGCACTGTACCCGTAGGGTCAGTGCCGGGATACAGATACCCCCACATGGTGTATGATGGGAGCAGTTGCACAAAACGGCTTTTGCCGGAATCTGGTGCAACTACGCGGTGGGACATCCCGTGTCTGCTCGCTGAGGGTTCTTGCGAAAGCTCCCCGATGAAGCGAGAAGCCCACGCTGTAACCGTAGGGTCAGCGATGGGAGTATGTCACTTGCGCCACCGTTTATGGATTACTACGCGATCCTGAACCTATCTTCTGCAGCGGACATTGAAGAGATTAAACAGGCGTTTCGACGGTTGGCGCGGCAGTTTCACCCTAATGTGGCAGGGGAGGGATCCCGAGAGCGTTTCCAACAAATCCACCAAGCCTACCAAGTGCTGAGCGACCCTGAGCAGCGGCGGCGCTACGATGCACAACGTCAATCTGCACAACGTCAATCTGCACAACGTCAATCTCCACCCAGCTCTCCTGCTGCCGGCGAAAGGCGGGTGGTCATTCGCAGCATAGGCCCCTCATCGGCAGAGCAGCCCAATCCGGAAGGGCTCAAGGAGGGGATTGCCCGCGTCAAGGCAGCCTGGCGGGAGCGGAAGTTGCCCACGGCGGTGGCCCAGGCGGAGGCGCTGCTGAAACGGTTTCCCAACTCCAGCGAGGCCATCCACATCTTGGCGTTGGCCTACCAGCGCTTCGGCAACCATTTGATCTACGAGGGGCGCTATCAGCAGGCGGAAGCCTACTTGAGAAAAGCTTTGGCCACGGAGCCGCACAACCGAGAATTGGCCTTTGAAATCAAGCGAGATTTAGCCCGTCTGGGCATTCGGGAGGGATCCCGCTAACTTGCCTGCGTTGGGATCCCCAACGTCTGAGCTGCCCACTGCCGGAGTTGTTGGCGGTTGACTTTGCCCTGAGGGTTGCGCGGGATCCCCGTACACCACAGCCAGTGCTTGGGGTGCTTGAAGGGACTCAGTTGGCGGCTTAGGTGTTGCTTCAGGTGCATTTCCAGCTCTTTGGGGATTGCCGGGATCCCCGTTTTGGGGACGACCACCGCCACCACCTGCTGCCCCCATTCGGCATCCGGTAGGCCCAACACGCACACATCTTCCACCCAGCCGCTGGCTCGGATCTCCCCTTCCACTTCTGCAGCCATCACCTTTTCCCCGCCGGTTAGGATTAGGTCATCGGCTCGACCTAACCAATAGAGGGATCCCTGTCGGTCTAGATAGCCCAAATCGCCGGGGGTAAAGCCTTGCTGTTGCCCTTCGCGTAAGCGGTGCGTAGCACTTAGGTGCGGGTAGTAGCCCAGTGCCAGCGACTCTGCCTGAATGTGAATGTAGCCCACAGCATGGCTGGGCAGGGGATCCCCTTTTTCGCTGCGGATCTGGAGCGTGGCGTGGGGCAGAGGCCGACCCAGACTGTCGCTCCCTTGCCAAAAGGCTTCTGGCAGTAACGTACACACCTGGGAGGCGGTCTCGGTCATACCGTAGGTGAGGGCAAGGGGAAGGTGAAGTTGCCGGGCCTGTTGCCGCAAGCTGGGCCAGGTGGGGCCACCGCCGACCAAAATGGCCCGAAATTGGCGCAGGCTCTCCAAAACTCCCGGATGGGCGCTGAGCAACAGCCGTTGCAACTGAGTGGGCACCAGCGATAGAAAGCTCCCCGGCAAAGGGGGATCCCAAGACTCGGCCTGCTGTTGCCGTTTCCAATCCCAGACAACCCACTGCCCACCGCTCAGCCAGGATCGGACTGCCTGCATCAAGCCGCTGACGTGGTACAGGGGCAGAACGCAATAGCTGTGTACAGGCCCAACGGCAAAGTGCTGTTGGTGGGCTTTGGCCGAGGCACTGAGGGTCAGCCAAGAGTGCAGGGCCCATTTCACTTGGCCGCCAGAGCCACCCGTGGGGATGCCGATCAACGGCCAATGGGAGCTGGGCAAAACTTCCCGCAACTCTCGCAGGCGCGGATTCAAGGGGGCGGGATCCCCTTCCAGCCGTCCCTGGCGCCAGCACCAGCCGGATCCCATATCCGCCAAAGCCTGTCCCCATTCCCGTTCTCCCCAGTGGGGATTACCCAGGAACAGCGGGATCCCCAAGCGTTGGCAGGTCAAAACTGCCGCCCACACCTGCACTGGATGCGAGTCCGCCACCAGCAGGGGAACGGCCTTGTCTGCCAAAGGGCGCAGTTGCTCTTCCAGTTTGGACAGGCACTCCTTCAAGTCTCCGCCATCCCCGGACAAGACAATTGACCTCATGGGCTATGGGTATGCCATCTCAACGGCTTCGCGGATCCCCTGCATTTTATTAGGGGATCCCCCCTCGATTTCCTTGGCAAGGAACGGTGAGGATAGGTTTGGGCTTGGCTTATCATGATCTAGGTTTGAACTGGGAGGTCTGTGTTGTGATCGAGCCGATTTTGTTGGGGATCGTCTTGGGCATGGTGGTGGTCACCTTGGCGGGCTTATTCGTGGCAGCCTACAGGCAATATCAACGCAGCAACAAGATCGGCCTGTAGGAGCAGCCTTTGGGGGGGTTGGAGAAAACCCATAGGGGAGAGAGAGATTGAGGTGGCATGGCGATGCACTGGCTGCGCACAGTTGCTGCTTTGCGGGAGCAGGTAGCCAATTGGCGGGGATCCACCATCGGCTTGGTGCCCACGATGGGATCCCTGCATGAGGGCCATCTCAGCCTAATCCGCCGCTGCCGGCAAGAGTGTGACCACACGGTGGTCAGCATTTTCGTCAATCCGCTGCAATTTGGCCCCAACGAAGACTGGGATCGCTATCCCCGCGACGAAGAGGGGGACCGAGCTTTGTGCGAGGCAGCAGGTGTGGATGTGGTCTTTGCCCCTGACCCGCAAGAGATGGGAGCCGACCCCGCAACCGGAAGCGACCGCACCTGGGTCATGCCCCCCAAATCCCTTCTGCAGACCCTCTGCGCCCCCCACCGACCTGGCCACTTTCGCGGTGTAGCCACCATTGTGCTGCAACTGCTGAACCTGGTGCAGCCGCAGCGGGCCTACTTCGGCCAAAAAGACGCCCAGCAACTGGCGATCATTCAGCGTTTGGTTCGGGATCTGCAAATACCCACCACGATTGTTCCCTGCCCCACGGTGCGAGAAGCCGATGGCCTCGCCTGTAGCTCCCGCAACCGCTACCTTTCTGCTGCTGAACGACAGGTGGCTGCCGGGCTGTACCGGGCCTTGCGTCGGGGATATGACCATTGGCAGGCCGGGGATCCCTCAGCAGAAGGGATCCTTGCCGCCGCCCGTGCTGAGCTGGAGCATACCCCAGAGCTGCAACTGCAGTACCTGGAATTGGTGGATCCCCAAACGCTACAGCCGCTGCCGCGGGTGGAAGACAAGGGCCTGCTGGCCATTGCTGCCTATGTGGGGCAGACTCGCCTGATCGACAACCTGCTCCTTTCCCCAGAGCAAGGGGATCCCTCGCCGGAGAGAGCCCAGCATGCGGCACCGCCCTCTTCCGGCACGACCTCTCCCCCGCGTCGCCCGCTGATTGCCATCGACGGCCCGGCTGGAGCCGGAAAATCCACCGTGGCGCGGGCAGTAGCCGCCCAGCTGCAGCTTTTGTACTTGGACACGGGGGCCATGTATCGAGCCATCACCTGGCTGGCACTGCAACGGGGGATCCCTTTGGACGATGCCGAGCAACTCACCCAACTGGCCGCCCAAACCCAGCTCACCCTGCAAAGTGGCACCTCTTCGACAGAGCCGACCCGCATCTGGGCCGATGGCGAAGAAATTACCCAGGCCATTCGCTCTCCGGAAGTGACCCGCTGGGTCTCTCACGTGGCGGCAGTGCCGGGAGTACGCCAGGAGCTGGTGAAGCGGCAACGCAGCATTGGCCGGGATGGCGGTGCTGTCTTGGAGGGGCGGGATATCGGCACCCACGTCTTTCCTGATGCAGAGCTGAAGGTTTTCTTGACCGCTTCTGTTGGGGAGCGGGCGCAGCGTCGGCAACACCAACTCCAAGCCCAAGGGCAAATGGTGCCTCTCGAAGAATTGAAAGCGCAAATCGAGCAGCGGGATCGCCGCGACAGCGAACGGCTCATCTCTCCCTTGCGGCCTGCCCCCGATGCCATCTTGATCGACACAGATCACCTGAGCCAATCCGAGGTGCAAGACAAGATTGTCATGTTGTACCGGCAACTTTTGGAGCGATCCGGCTCCGCCCATTTCGATCAGTAGCCTTAACTCAATCAAGAACAAATCAACGGGATGAATAAGATCTTCGAGGAGCTGACTGGCTTGAGCAGCTTGGGTTTAGTCCCTCGACGCCACCCATATCCCGTAACGGAGCGCTATGGTTAATGTCTTCCTCTTGGCCTTTTTGCTGCTCCTCTCAGGAGCTTGCTCTGGGGCCGAAACCGCCATCACGGCCATGGACAACCTGCGCCTGGAATCTCTGATCGAAGAACAAGGGGATCCACAGGGCTTGTATCGACTGGCCCAACAACAGCGCTCGCGGCTGATCACCACCCTGTTGCTGGTGAACAACTTTGTCAACATCGGCATTGCTGCTCTGGCCACAACCCTCTCCATTGAACTGTTGGGAACCCAGATTGGAGCTTTGGCCGCCACCGTGCCCACCACAATTGTGGTGCTCCTCTTTGGAGAAGTAGCCCCAAAGTCTTTAGCGGTGAGCCATCCGCTAGGGGTGTTCCGCTGGGTGGTGCGGCCTGTTCATGTCCTATCGGTGCTGCTGCGCCCTTTTAGCGACGCTTTTGAGTGGGTTGTCAGCAGGCTCTTCAATCTATTGGAATTCTCCCCCCTGACGGCCACCGCTTCTCTCAAGGATTTGGAGCTGCTGATCGATGTGTTGGGGCAGCGGGGGCTGCTGGATTGGCAAAAACGGCGGCTGTTCCGTGGGGCCTTGGCTTTGGACTTGCTGCAGGCGCGGGACGTGGCCAAGCCCAGAGTTAAAATGGAGACCATCTCCCACGACAAAACACTGCAGGATGTGGTGAAGCTCTGTTTGGAAACGGGCTACTCGCGCATCCCCGTGCAGGGAGAATCCAAGGACGAGATCGTCGGCATTATCCACCTCAAGCAAGCCTTGCGCTATCTCGATCAAAAAGGCAATGCCGAAGTGACCCAGGCGATGGCACCGCCTTTTTTTGTGCCGGACACCAAGCGGGTCAGCTTGTTGCTCAAGGAAATGCTGCGCTCTCGCCAACACCTGGGGATTGTGGTGGATGAGTTCGGCGGCACCACCGGCCTCATCACGCTGGAGGACATTTTGGAGGAGCTGGTGGGGGATATTTACGACGAGAGCGATCTCTCCCCCCTGCTGCTGCGGCGGCAGCGGCGACCAGGTGGAGCTTCTACCTCCCCTGGCTGAGAACAGGAGCAAGGGGATCATCCCCTCTCTAAGTCCTAGCTGGCTCTGGAGGGATCCGTCTCCGCAGCTGTTGGGTTTTCGTGCGCGCCGGGAGTGAGCTCCCCAAAGCCGGCCTCGACGGGATAGCGGGCCACAAAAAAGATCCAGAAGCTGTGGATCCCTAGCCCCAAAGCCCACCAGCCCAACAGGGGCACCAGCCACGGCCAATCCGCGCGGTACAGTTGCTGAAAAAACACCAGCCCAGACCCGCTACAGAGGAAAACAGACAGGTGGGCGGCATAGGTATAGCGATCATCCAGCTTGCGAAATTCGGGATCCCGACGGGAGGGCTTCCGGGGCCAGCGAGGCGGCATGGCAAAACCATCCAGTTAAAACCTTCTCCAGTGTAGAACAGCCGTCGGCGGGGATCCCTGAGACTGGGGAGCGGCATTTCTGCTGCGGAACCCCAGTTTCAACGCCCGTTTGCCCAGCCAGTACACCAGCAAACCCATCAGCAGCACTGCCAGCCAAGGGGCCAGCACCGCCACCACCGCCAGCAGCAGAGAAGTGACGTTTTCGCCGGTGGCCAACAGCGGGTTGCCTAGCCCCCCTGTGTGGTGGTAGAGGTCACCAGTGTGGCACAAAAATGCGAAACTGAGGCCCAACCCCCAAAAAATGGCCGGTATGCCCTTCATATCCTCAGCGTTGATGGGAGTGCTCCCGCCAGCAGCAACTGGGGGGATCCGTCTCGGCTGGCTGAACCTCGAACTCCAGCGGTCCCTCCTCAGTGTACAGGTGCAGGTCGAACCAGAAGGTGGATCCCTGTTCTAGCTTGCTCTCCAGGCAGATGCGGGTTCGATGTTTCTCCAGGATGTTGCGCACGATGGCCAACCCCAGGCCGGTGCCCTCTAGGGTGTGGACCCGGTTCTCGACACGGAAAAAGCGGTCGAAAATCCGCTCCTGATCTTCTGGGGCAATGCCAATGCCTGTATCGGCCACCGCCACCCGCACTGCCTGCGGGGATCCATCCGCCTGAACCACCAGGTGGGCATGTACCGTCACCAGGCCCCCTGAGGGGGTGAACTTGAGGGCATTGCCCAGGAGATTGGTCATCACCTGCAGCAGCAGATCGTAGTTGCCCCAGACCAGCGGCAGATCCGGATCGACGAACTTGCGCAGCTGGATCCCTTTGTCGCGGGCCTGCAGGTGATGGGTGCGCAGCGTTTGCTCGATCACCGCCGAGATATCGACGCCCTCAAAGTGGTACTGCTTGCCCGATTCCAGACGAGACAAATCCAAAACATCGTTGACCAGGCGGGTGAGGCGGTCGGTTTCGCGGTTGGCAATTTCCAGATAATCCTGCCGCTCGGCGGGGGACATCTGCTCGCCGTACTCGTAGAGGGTCTCGATAAAAGACTTGATGCTGAAGAGGGGGGTGCGCAGCTCGTGGCTGATGTTGCTGATGAATTGGGCCTTGGCTTCGTTGAGCTCTGCCTCGCGGGTGATGTCCTGCACCGTCATCACGATCCCCTTGAGATTTTGCCGCCGCGGATCCGACACCGGCGAAAGCAGGATGCGGATAACACGCTTGGTGGGGCCGGTGAGGTTGACGCGAACTTCCTCTGCTTCTTGATCCCCGCGGGCAATTTGCATCAGGGGGCGGGCCAGTTGCTGCTGCAGATCCTCCGGCAACAGCTCCGGCAGGGGTTTGCCCAAAACGGGATCCCCTTCCCAGCCAAACATGCGGGAGGCGGCAGGGTTGAGCAGCAGCACCCGCAACTCGGCATCCAGCAAAATGGCAGCATCGACGATGGAGAAGACCAAGGTCTCCAACTTGGCTTTGGCGGCAGCCAGTTCCTCGATGTTTTGCTCTTCGTAGCTTTGCAGCCGCTCCGCCATCTCGTTAAAGCTGTCGATGAGCTGGGCCAGCTCTCCCCCGAAGGGCAGGTCGATGCGCTGCTTGAAGTTACCTTTGGTGATCTCCTGGACACCTTTGACCAGCTCTTTGATGGGATAGGTGATGGTGAGGGCATTGACCACCGCTCCCAGGATGGCCAAGACCCACACCGCCAAAAACACCCCAATCGAGACCTCCCGCGCCAATTGTGTGGAGCGCACCAGGGCGGGATTGGGATTGATGCCCAAGCCGAGGGTGCCCAAAAAGCGGCCCTGATGGTAGATGCCGACGAAAATATCCGTCACCCGCCCAGCAGGGGTAAGGTGGGTGCGCACCAGCGGTTGGCCCTCAGCAGGAGGACGGTTGTCCGGCAGTTGCATGCGACGGGTAAGGTTGAGGGAGGTTTTCACCTCCTGATTGGAGAACGGGATCCCGTAGTAGATGTTTCCTTCGGGATCGGCGTAGAGCAAATAGCGGATGCTGCTGGTGCTCTCAAAGTACTGGCGGGACAGTTGCGCCACTTCGCCAATGCGATCTTCCGCAATCAGGGGGGCGACATTGGCGGCCAAGAGCAGCCCCAGATCCCGGCCAAAGCGGGCCTCGTTGAAGCGGGCATCCTGCTGCACAGTGCTGACGGCCCAGAAGGTAAAACTGCTCACCACCAAGGAGACCACCAGCGTGGCCACAAAGAGCAGCTGGGTCTCCAGGCGCAGCTTTTGTTTCCAGCGCGCCCACCAGCGCTGCAGGGATCCCATCGAAGACCCGGCTGGCTTCGACTGCGAGGGATCCACAGCCCCAGGCAATGGCTCTGGAGACGGAGCAGTCGCTTCTGGAGATTGGGCTTCAACAATTGGCTCAACTGGCTCGACGGTGCTGACAGGAGGCATGAACCCAACGTGAACAGATAGCGTGAACGGATATAGGGCGGTGATTCGCCACCATTCTGACATGGGCAGGCGATCCCTTTGTCTCAGCCAAGGCCGGGTGAGAACCGGTATGGGATCCCGGCTTCGCAACGCAACCTGCTCCAGCCGACCTGCAGGGGAATGGTTGCCAATACCGATAAAGGTATCCCCAAGCAAAGCTTGTCAGCGCCCCTAAAGTTGATAGACTAGAAAATCGTGCTTCACCAGGTCAGAGTGACCGGAAAAATCGTGACCAACAGCCCCGTCAGTCAATTTATCCAACATCATTTTCGCCACTTCAACGCAGCCGCGCTGCTGGATGCAGCCAAAGGTTATTGTGCTCACCTGGAAAAGGGCGGCAAGATGATGGTGACCTTGGCCGGTGCCATGAGCACAGCGGAGCTGGGCCTTTCCCTAGCGGAAATGATCCGGCAGAACAAGGTGCACGCCATCTCCTGCACCGGCGCCAACCTAGAAGAGGACATCTTCAACCTCATCGCCCACGACTTCTACGAGCGGGTGCCCCACTACCGCGATCTTAGCCCGCAGCAGGAGCAGGAGCTGCTGGAGCGGCACATGAATCGGGTAACCGATACCTGCATTCCCGAAGAGGAGGCGATGCGGCGCTTGGAAAAAGCCCTTTTGGAAGAGTGGATGGCTGCCGACCAGGCCGGGGAACACTACTTCCCACACGAGTTTATCTACCGCATCCTGCGCAGCGGCCGGCTGGAGCCCTACTACCAAATTAATCCCCGGGATTCTTGGGTTTACGCCGCTATGGAGGCCAACTTGCCCATCTATGTGCCGGGATGGGAGGACTCCACCACCGGCAACATGTATGCCGCCCACTGCATCACGGGTGAGATCCGCAATGTGCATACCGTCCGCACAGGGATCGAGTACATGATCCACCTGGCGGACTGGTACACGCACACCTCGGCGGAGTGCTCCATTGGCTTCTTTCAAATTGGCGGCGGCATTGCTGGGGATTTCCCCATTTGTGTGGTGCCCATGCTCCATCAAGATCTGGGTCGCCAGGGCGTACCCCTGTGGGGCTATTTCTGCCAGATCAGCGACTCCACCACCAGCTACGGTTCCTACTCGGGGGCAGTGCCCAATGAGAAGATCACCTGGGGCAAATTGGGGATCGACACCCCCAAATTTGTCATCGAGTCGGATGCCACCATCGTGGCGCCTTTGATCTTCGCCTGGGTGCTGGGGTGGTAGAGAAGGGGAGTCAATCTGTATGCCCGTCGGTTGAGGCGGAGCGGGGCCAGCGGGACAACAGGGTTGCAGCTTCCCAGCGGCGCAGATCCTGGGCGATGCGCAGGGGCGTGAGGCCGTAGCCGTCCGGCTCGTCGATCTCGGAGCCATGTTCCAGCAGCAGCCGAACGACCTCAGGGTTGCCGGACCAAGCGGCAAAATGCAGGGGAAGGCCACCGGCGCCAAAACGAGCGTTCACCTCGGCCCCTCCCTGGAGCAGGGCTTTCGTAACCTCAGGGTTGCCCAGGCGAGCCGCTTGGTGCAGTGGGCTAGCTCCCCCATGGTCTAGTTGATTGGGATCCGCCCCCGCTGCCAGCAAAAGACGGGCGTTGAGGCCGCTTTCTACGAAAAACAGGGCTGTCTTGCCCCGCTCATCGACGGCGTTGGCGTCTTTCCCCAGCCAGAGAGCCAGTTGCAGCCGCAGCGGGTTGGCTTGGGCCAAGGCTTGTGGATCTTCTGGTAGGGAGTATCCATAGAATCCCAGACCCCCCACTAGCAGGGATCCCAGTCCGACAGCGATTTTTAGGACCTGACCTCGCATAGCCCTATTCCTCAAAGAAAAGGATGGCGAGCCCCTGCCTGGGCAGAGCCTGGGCCGAGAGCAGCAACGGGTTGCTGAGGGCAGGTTGCGGGGCAGCAGCGGGGAAGAGACGCAAAAACTCCTGCAGCGGCAGCAGCTCGCATTGGGATTCCTCGGCGGCGGCCGTGCGATACATGGTGGGGATGACCAGCTTGGGCTGCAGCGCCTCAATGGCCGCCTTGGCCCCGGCAGGATCGTAATTTTTCGGCCCACCCCCCACTGGCACCAGCAACAGGTCGGGACGAGCAAGCAGGATGGACTGCTCCCGCGTAATTGGCTGCAGCGCCCCTCCCAAATGGACAATGTCGATCCCAGCCATGCGCCAGCGCCAACCCACATTTACGCCAAAGCGAGGGCCACGGGGCATGCGTACTCCTTGCACCCGGATCCCGTCGATCAGATAGTCTCCCGGCTGAAACAGCACCTTGGGGTTGCCGGGCACCACATCCAAAGCACCCTCATCCAACAAGCGGCTGCTGAGCAACACCAGATCGGCAGCAACTCGTGGAGCAGGATAGCCAGCCGTACAACCCGCCGGCCGAAACGGGTTGACCAGAAACCGTCGGCCCTCCCCCTCGAACAAAACACAACTGTGGTGCAGCCAAGTCAGTTGCAGCCCCTGCGAGCTGGAGCCGGGAGTGAACTCTATAGACCCTGGGGTTATTGGCGTTTCCGAACCTTGTGCCGGCGCTGTCTGAGCGCCCGCTTTGCGCCCTCTGGCCAGGTTCACGGCCATCGATCCCAGCAGCCCAGCGCTGGCTTGCAGAAGCTGGCGACGCTTCATGGAGTGGGGATCCCTGATGTAACAACGGCAACGGTTTCCTGAGGTTTCTGCGAAACATTGGGCTGAGCAGCAGTTGAGGCTTTGGCGCTGCGCAGGAAGTTGCTCAACAAGCGCTTGCCCTCTGCAGTCAAGATGCTCTCCGGGTGGAACTGCACGCCCTGAACGTGGGGATAGCGGCGGTGGCGTACCCCCATGATGATCCCATCGCCTGTTTGAGCCGTCACCTCCAGCTCGTCAGGACACGTAGAAGGCTCGATCACCAAGCTGTGGTAGCGGGTGGCCGTGAAAGGCTGGCTCAACCCCTCAAACACCCCCACCCCTCGATGGTAAATGAGCGAGGTTTTGCCATGCATCAGCTCAGGTGCGCGCACGATCTGACCACCATAGACCTGGCCAATGCACTGGTGCCCCAGACAAACCCCCAAAATCGGCAGCTCTGGCCCCAGCTCCCGAATCAACTCCAGGGAGATCCCGGCATCTTCCGGCCGCCCTGGCCCAGGAGAGATAACTACAGCTTGCGGCTGCATTCGGCGCAGGTCGTCAACGGAGAGCTGGTCATTGCGAAAAACCTGAAGCTGAGCTCCCAACTCCCCCAGGTACTGCACCAAGTTGTAGGTAAAGCTGTCGTAGTTGTCGATGACGACCAGCACGATAGCATCCGGCAACGGCACCCCATTTTAGCACTTGCTTGAGCTGCTGTTCTTGATCCAAAGAAGCAGAGTAACTGGCGCTTTTTGCAGGGGCTGCCTCTAGTCCCCGATCTGCTGAACAATTGGTTACTTTGCGGAACCTTGGTTACTTTGCGGAACCGAAATAGCCATTAAACTAAGCATGTTGGCCGCGGCTATCTGAATGCTGCTTGGATTCCGCACCCGCTTAGAGCTGAATAACCGGCAGAAGACCCTAGCCGCTCAGCACGCTGGGGTAGCCCGTCACGCCTACAACTGGGGCCTGGCCATCTGTCGGCAAGCCCTGGAGAACCGGCAGAAACTCCCCACCGCCATTGACCTGCACAAGCGCCTGGTAGCCGAGGTTAAGAAGGAAAACCCCTGGTACTACCAGGTCTCCAAATGCGCTCCTCAGCAGGCATTACGCAACTTGGAGCAAGCCTTTAAGCGCTGTCGGGGTGGGTTGGGGAAGTTCCCCCGCTTCAAACGCAAGGGAGTGCGAGACAGCTTTTACCTAGAAGGCAGCATCCGCATTTCTGGCGACCGCATCAAGGTGCCTATCTTCGGTTGGCTGCGCTGTGCAGAGTTACTTCCGGCGACCACACCCAAGAACGTGGTCATCAGTCTTCGCGCCGGACACTGGTACATCTCCTTCAAATATGAAGCTCCAGCGCCTCAGGTGGAGAAGACCGGGGAAGTTGTGGGAGTGGACTTAGGGATCCATCACCTGGCCACCTGCTCCGACGGGGAAGTATTCGAGAATCCAAAGCCCTACCGTAAGGCGAGGAAGCGTCTGACCAAACTGCAACGGCGGCTGAGTCGCAAGCAGAAGGGATCCGCTAACCGTAAGAAGGCGGTGGTGCAGTTAGGCAAGGCTCATAAGCGGGTGGCAGACATTCGGCAAGACAATCTGCACAAGCTAACGACTTACCTGGCCAAGAAGTATCGGGTGGTGGTGATTGAGGGCTTGCAGGTGAAGAACCTGCTCAAGAACCGCAAGTTGGCAGGAGCGCTGTCAGACTGTGGGTTCTACGAGTTTCGGCGACAGCTAGAGTATAAGGCCCGGCTCTACGGCTGTCAGGTGGTGGCGGCGGATAGGTTTTATCCGTCCAGCCAACTGTGTTCAGGGTGTGGGCACCGACAGAAGATGCCACTGCAGGAAAGGGTGTTTCGCTGCGAGAGGTGCGGCCTGGAGCTAGACCGCGACTTGAATGCAGCCATCAACCTAGCCCAGTGGTATCTAACTACCTGCAGCTCGCGGGGAAGTAACGCCTGTGGAGATCCCTCTGGCGGGGTGGTGGGGGTGAACTCTGCCGCCAGTCATGGGTCGCTGAAGCAGGAAGAAAGCAGCGATGCTGGGCAAAGTTCTGTTTTGTTCAGCGTTGCATAAGTCTTTCGGAGCGGAGCAGTCGACGCCCCAAGAAAGCTTGTATCCTAGAAGGTACAACCCACAGGAAGCAGTGAATTGGGCGGGTTTCCAGGTTTCTCAATGTTGATTTGGATCCCATGAGTGCGCTTCTCTCCCCGGCAACCGATTTGCTGGACGAGTTGCGGCAGCTTTTCCCCTTCGAGCTGGACGACTTTCAGATCCGAGCCATTCAGGTTCTGGCTGCTGGGGAATCGGTGGTGGTCTGTGCTCCCACGGGATCCGGCAAGACCCTGATCGGAGAGTATGCCATCTATCGGGCCCTATCCCAGGGCAAGCGGGTTTTCTATACAACGCCCCTGAAGGCCCTCTCCAACCAAAAGTTCCGGGATTTTGGCCAGCAATTCGGCCCAGAACAGGTTGGCCTGCTCACCGGCGACATCTCCATCAACCGGGAGGCGCCGATCTTGGTGATGACCACCGAGATCTTCCGCAACATGCTCTATGGCACGCCGCTCTCTCTGGCCGTTCAGAGAGGAGCCTCCGGCGATGGGATGGAACCTTGGGAGGAGGCGGAGGCCCTGAGTCGGGATCCCTTGCGAGAGGTGCAGGCGGTGATCCTGGACGAATGCCATTACATGAACGACCAGCAGCGGGGCACCGTCTGGGAAGAAGCAATCATCTACTGCCCCCCCACGATCCAGCTCATTGCCCTTTCTGCCACCCTGGCCAACAGCGACCAGCTCACCGATTGGATGAACCAGGTGCATGGCCCCACCCATCTGATCGACTCCAACCACCGCCCGGTGCCGCTGCAATTTCACTTTGCCAATCGCAAAGGGCTGTTCCCCCTGCTGGAGCAAACCGAGTCCGGCCAGTGGGTTTGCAATCGCCGCCTGAAAAGCAAACTCCCCAAGTCAGGTCAGTCTCCCTATGGGGGAGTGCCGGATATGGTGCAGGTGGTGGAGAACTTGCGCCAGCGGGACATGCTGCCGGCCATCTATTTCATCTTCAGTCGCAAAGGCTGTGATATGGCCGTGGCCAGCGTAAGGGATCTGGACTTGGTAGCCAGCGAGGAAGAACGGCAGCAGTTGGCCGAGCAGATCGACCGCTTTTGTCGAGAAACGCCCGAAGCTGTCCGCCGAGATCAGTTGGATGCCCTTTACCGGGGTATTGCCGCTCACCATGCCGGCATGTTGCCTGCCTGGAAGGGACTGGTGGAGCATCTGTTTCAGCAGGGGCTAGTGAAGCTGGTCTTCGCCACTGAGACTTTGGCCGCCGGGATCAACATGCCCGCCCGCACAACTGTCATCTCCTCCCTTTCTAAGCGCACCGACAACGGCCACCGCCTCTTGACCGCTTCCGAGTTCATGCAAATGTCGGGCCGAGCCGGACGGCGGGGCAAGGACATCATCGGCCATGTGGTGACGGTGCAATCCCCGTTTGAGGGGGCCCAAGAAGCTGCGCGGCTGGCCACCTCTGGAGCGGATCCCTTGGTGAGCCAGTTTACCCCCACCTATGGCATGGTGCTGAACCTGCTGCAAAAGCACTCTTTGGAAGCAGCACGGGATCTGATCAACCGCAGCTTCGGCCAGTATTTGCTCTCGTTGCAAAAGTTGCCCGAACAACAGGAGATCCTGCACACGCGCGCCGAGCTGGAGGAGATCGACCGTCTCTTGGGAGGCATTGCCGACGAAGATATCGCCCGCTATGAGAAGATGCAGGCGCAACGGCGGGAAGAACGACGCATTTTGCGCTACTTGCTCAAACAACGGGAAGCTGAGCCGGATCCCACCTTGCGGCTGTTGGCCTTTCCCCACATTCATGCCCAAGAGGAAAAAATCCGTGCCCTAGAAGCTCAAATCCGAGAGAATCCCGCTCACCAAGTGGGGAAAAAATTGCTGGGTTTGCGAGAAAAACGCCAGCGCTTGCTCGAGCGCCTCGAGCACCTGGAGCGGCAAAGCGATTCCGTGCAGGAGTTGCGCTGGCAGCAATTTATGGCCTTGGTGGGGGTGTTGCAGGATTTCAACTGTCTGCAAGAATATCAACCTACCGATAGCGGAGAGGTGGTGGCTGCGCTGCGGGGGGATAACGAGCTCTGGCTGGCGCTGGCTCTGCTCTCCGGTGAGTGCCAGGGCTGTGCTCCTCATCATTTGGCCGGAGTTGTGGCTGCCTTGGTCTCAGAGCCTCCCCGTTCAGGCATCTACAGCCGGTTGCGCACCTCAGGACTGGTGGAAGATGTGCTGCACGGGTTACGGGGTTTACGGCGGCAACTGTTCCGCAGCCAACGCCAACACCAGGTGTTTCATGTGCCGATTGGGTTTGAGCCCAGCTTGGCCGGGATCGTCGAACATTGGGCGCAAGGGATCCCTTGGGAAACCCTAGAAGCCAGCACCAACCTAGATGCCGGAGACTTGGTGCGCCTGATCCGCCGCACGCTGGATTTGCTTTCTCAGATCCCTTATGTACCCCATCTGCCGGCAGAGTTACGGGAAAATGCCCGTCAAGCCCAAAAAATGCTGGATCGCTTCCCGGTGAGCGAGTTGATCTAGCGAGCTCAGACCGTTTGCTGTTCAGTGAGGTTGCAGCTCTATGATGCCCGCCGGTGAACCCACCCTCAGGGATGTGTTGAGTGTTATTGAAGAGATCCGGCAAGATGTGGAAGAGATCCGACAGGATGTGGAAGGACTCCGGCAGGATGTCTCCAGAACCAACGAGCGGCTAGAAGCCCTGGCAGCCGATCAAGCAAAGCGCTGGGCCGAGCAGGAAAGACGTTGGGCTGAGCAGGAGAGACGTTGGGCCGAGCAGGGGATAGAAAACCGGGTGATCCTAGAACGAATTGACACCTATCAAAAGGCTAGCGCCCAAGTGGTTAACCTGGCTTTTGCCTTGATTGGAGCTGCCACCGTAGCTCTTGTCGGCATCGTCCTACGGTTGGCCGTTAGTCTATAGTCAGCTGGTTCGGCAAAAACTTCGGCAGGCAGGATGGCCTTGCTTCTCTATTCGGCAACTGGTACGGCTTGTCCTTGAGTTTGGCATTCCGAATGGCCATCTCTGACAGGGCCATGTCCCACCCCGTCTGTTATATCCCCTATTGTGTCCCACTTTAGCCTGGATTACAGTGGGTTTCCCCGGTCTATCGTGGACACTAAAAAGCCCAGAAGCCTTGCTGGGTAAGAGCTTTCTGGACTTCAGTGGACGTTATCGGATTACGGAGAGAGTGGGATTCGGTCGCGCCAGCGGGCCGGATGGCCCTACCCACGGTGAGTTGCTCTCACAAACAAGTTCCAGCGGAGAGAGTGGGATTCGAACCCACGGTGAGTTGCCCCACACAGCATTTCCAGTGCTGCGCCTTCGACCACTCGGCCATCTCTCCAGATTGAGAACAGGGGCGACTTTCCAGAGAGCTAAAAAGTCAGCTTTGTGATCCTAGCAGAGGATGGAAGCCATCAATGAGATCCTTTGGGATCCCCAGGCCGAAACATTTGCAGCAACACTTGCCGGCGAGAGCACCGCCAGTAATCAACATGGGATCCGATCAACCCCGTCTCATTGATCTGCATCTCTGTCCAGCCAGGGATGCACAGGCGGGGACGCCAAGGCAAAGCCAAAGCACCGCTCAGGATCCACTCGGTGCGGATCTGGCTGCCGGTTTGTCGAATATCCTGCAGCTCGAGACGGATATCCTCTATCCAACGCCCTATCCCCTCGATCATGCGGCGATAGCGATCCAAGCCGCGAAACTCGTTGAGGGGATCCCGGAAGTAAACCTGGGGATCGTAAATCGAATAAGTTTGATTTTTGGGAAAGCGAGCGTAATCTGCCCGCAAGATGGCCACCAGATCGGCGCTAGGCGGGGCTGGGGAAGAAAGGCTCATAGCTTGGCCGCAACAGAAAGAGACACCGTTTCCCCAGGGGCGGGGCAACACAACCGGATAGATTGGGACGTGGCGGCATTCAAGGCTGCCAGCTTTTCTCGAAACTCCTGCAGGCTGCCCAAGGGGCGGATCTGGGCGGCAAACCACCCGTGGTAGTCCACCTCTCCCATCGCGGTTGGGATCACCTGCTGGGGGCACAGGGCTGCCACCACCTCTAGAGACCGCTCCGGCCCCATGATCACCTCTCCCAAGAGGGGGAAAATTTGCCCCACCACCGGAATCAGTAGGGTATGGATGGAGCCAAACTCCTGCTGCAGCCGCGGGCGGACATCCGGCTGGGACAGATGAGGCTCGTAGTAAAGCCGTGTCTGAGAGGGCACCTCTTCCAGCAGATAGCCCAGCTCACGGACAGGCCCTAGGGGCGCACCGGGAATGGCTGTGACCCGCAGATCCCCCCAGCGAACAGACTGCCAGGGATCCAGAGCCTGAACCGTTGCAAATCCCAGACTCTTCACGACTCTGGCCGCAGCCGGCGAAGCCAAAACGGGGATCCGCTTATCCAGGCGCTGCAACGTTGGTGGGTGGCAGTGATCCGGCTGGGCTTGGCTGAGGAGGATCCCGTCGATTTTGGGCAAGGTCTCCGGCGTAAAAGGGAGCGGCTGGCGGTGCTCCAGGCGGATGAACCAGGGGATCCCCAGAAACACCAGGGGATCCACCAGCCACGGATCCAATAGGAAGGTTTGCTCCCGGGTGTGGATGAGCCAACTGTTGAGGTCGATGCGGGTCAGTTTCATGAGTTTGAAGTGAGGTTATTGCCCGGTAATGGAGAGATCGGCAACCCAAATGCGGGGACACAGCCCACCGGGTGTGACTTGCGGCTCGGGCTCGACGTAGAAAATCGACTTCAACAGCTCCAGGAAGTCTCCGGCCACCGTGGCCGCTTCGATGCTGATGCGTTCTCCTTGGCGTACCCACCACCCCTGAAACGGCAGCGAGAAGGATCCCTGTAGGGGCTTAACGCCGGCATGAAGCGCTTGCAGCTCATCGATCCAAACTACATTTTCAGCCGTAGCCAAGTCATAGGTGCTCTCCGGCGGTGCCCCGGCAAATACATGGTAGTAGTGGGCGGCAACCGTGACCTTGGCGCCGATGTTGGCATGGCCGGTGGGCTGGGCTCCTAGGCGCTTAGCCGTACCGGCGCTGTGCAAAAAGTGGGTCAAGACCCCATTGGTGATGAGGGGGACACGGCGGGTGGGGGTGCCTTCTCCATCAAAGCTGATCGCTCCCACATTGGTCGGGTGTAGGGCATCGTCACACACCGACAGAAGAGGCGAGGCAATGGTCTTGCCCAGGGATTCTGGGGTGGACAGGCTTTGGTTGTCCAAAATGTTTTGAGCATTGAACACATTGGAGAAGGCGCCCAACAAACTCAAAAAGGCTTCTCCGGAAAAGACCACTGTGTATTTTCCAGAAGGGATCCGCTCATACTCCAGATGGCTAATCAGTTTCTCAGCAGCTTCCTGCACACAACCCTGGATATCCAACTCATCCAGGCTGCGAGCCACTCGCATGGCTCCGGCGCTGCGGGGTTTGCGACCTTCTTGCTCTGCCTTGCTGTAGAGAAAAACCGAAGCGAGGGTATGCTCCTCTTGTCGTAGGGCTTGGTGGCTGTTGAGGTAGAAGCGGTTGATTTGCCGCTGCGCTAGGCCGTTGTAGGGCACCCCCTGAATGGCGGGATGGGATCCCAGCAGTGCCTTTTCAGCAGCCACCAACTGTTCCAACAAGTCGCCAGCCAAAGCCAACGGCCCTTTGTCGTTACAAGGCTGAGCAATAGGCAGAGTGGCTTCTGGGCTGAATTGAGGGGCATGTTCCCGCAGGCCAAAACGGCTGGCTTCAAAGGCCGTTTGCAGGGCCAGTTCCAGCCCCGCCTCATCCACATCGGTGGTGGAGGTCACCCCCACCTGACCCTGGTCGTTCCAGGCCCGCACCGTCACGCTGCAGCGGTGGGAAGCCTTGACCTGGCGAGGTTCCCCATGATCTACCTGCACGCTGGTTTCATCCACTTGAGCCCCGTAGAGATCAAACTGAGGGATCCCCAGCCGCCGGGCACAGCTTTGTGCCTGTTCTGCCAACACCTCGACTTGCACCATTGCCACTCCCCAAGTTCCTGTTGCCATCCAGCGCCTCTAGTAAACTACCCGCACTCATGCTGACGCAGAGCGCTCCGCACCGCTAAAGCGAAAGAGTGCAGGCTTTCGGTAGCCCTGTAGTTGGCAAGCCAACCACGGACCTCTAGGCTGGTTTACAGCAGCCCCAAGTTTGGCAATCATGTTGGCCCCATTCCAGTCCGCATCCCCTTCCCATCCACAGTGCCCACACTTAAACTGCTTCCCACTGCGATAGGATTGCGCAGGGTCGGGATGGATGTGCAAACACTTGTGACAGGTCTGCGAGGTATAAGCAGGCGGAACAAGGATCAGAGAAACCCCTGCAACTCTCGCCTTGTATTCCAGAAACTGCCTCAGTTGGTAGAACGCCCAACTGTTGGCCCTGCGCCGCTCGGCTTTGCTGCGGGGTTGTTGGTTGATACGCTCCCGTATCCCTGTCAAGTCCTCTAAAGCAATAGCGCTATTTGTGGCCTTTGCCCTAGAAACAATAGCTTTAGAGATGCGATGATTGACCCACGTTTTTGCTACGCAACGCTGACGCGACTGAAAGCGTCTCTCCTTACCAGACAGCCGTTGCAACAGTTCTCTGCATCTGCGCCGCGAACTGCGTGTGCCCTTACTGGCTTTGCGTTGGAGTGCCGCCCTCAACCGGGAGTAGTGGTCGCGGACTCTGTTCAACTGCTGTCCATTCCAGTTGTCCCCCTCTGACGTATGGGCAATATCTGTCCTTCCCAAGTCCACGCCTACCACCTGAGCGGTGTTCTGCTGTTCCGGTAACTTTGCTTCCACACAGATTTGAATGGAGTAGGAACCGTCTTTGCGCTTGACCAGAGTGGCCGATTTGGGATTGGAGCCTGCCAACTGTTCTCTCTGGTAATGACCAATCGCCAGCTCAAAGCGTTCTCGACCCTCCACCGTGGTGAGCGACACCGTCCAGTCTTTCTCGCGAAACGAAAAGATACGAGCGTCGTAGGTAGCGAAGCCACCCTTGTTCGCGTTAGCGTCGCGTAGCGACAACGCTTTGACCGGGCGGTTTTTCTGTTGTGCCACCTTGCGAGCAGACGCTACCCGTCTGCATATCTGTTGGTCGCGTAAGCGGGACGTAGTCCTTGCCAAATTACTGGACAAGCCGAAACGGGCACGGATTTCGTAGTAGCACAGGGATTGGAGTTTCAGTGGGTTGACGACTTTCTCGGGTGTGTTTTGGTTGACCCAGTTCAAGGCTTGGCCG
>NZ_JANSHM010000021.1:0-40310 GCF_047461635.1 Synechococcus sp. W55.2
TCTCAGTAGCGAAGTGCCCGGCTCAGCCGGGAAGTTGCGGGCTCGCTCGTAGTCCAAAATGCGCAAACCCTGACAAAAGTCTTCCAAAAGGGCTTGAGCCGCTGCTTCCCCCGCTGCTGGGATCCGCTGGTCGCAGACAAAGCCCAAATCTGCCAAAGTCGGTAGAGGCTGCGCTTTTAGTCCCGATACCGGCTGCAGACCCTCGGGGGTTGGGTAGGGATCCCGCTTGGGCAAGCTCGCCCACCTGCGCCAGAAGGGAGTGAAGACCGAATAGGGCTCCCCCGCCTGGGTCAACACTTCCCCCGGCCCGTGCAGCAGCATATCTTGGTAGGAGAAGGACTGGATCCCGGCTGCGGCCAAACTGGCCTGCACTCGACTCTCTTGCTGTAGGGCGAACGGCTCCCCATCGGCATTCCAAAACACGGCCCTGGCTCCCAGGTCTGTGGCCAAGCACCGCAACTCCACCGAGGGATCCCCCAGCCGCCAGATCAGTGGGATCCCCATCTGGGCGTAGCGCTCTTGGAGCTCTTGCAGAGCCTGAAGCAAAAAGGCCACCCTAGCTGGGGCCATGTCCGACCGTCTCAGCATCTGCGGGTCGAAAATGAAGACAGGCACCACCTGAGAGCTGCGCTGGGCTGCCTCATGAAGAGCTGTGTTGTCCCCTAACCGCAGATCGCGACGATGCCAAAGCAAAACGGGGGAAGTCATAGGCTGCCAAGCAATGGGATCCCATCTTGGCCGGTTGCCACCGCCCCTTTCAACTCACTCCCCCCAAGGCTGGGAGCCGGGGCGGCCAGAAGCTAAATTCTAAAGAACCTTGAAGAACCCTATCAAAGCTCTAGACTGTCGAACACCCGACTGGGACAATAGCGGCAGCGCTCCTCTGGCTTTTGCTGGCCATCGCTGTATCCCATCGCGTAAGCTGTATCCCCCAACATCACCACCAGCTGAGTCAGCTTCAGGGAAAGCAACGGGTCAAGCGGCTCCGTCACATTCAGCATAAACTGCTCAATGGAGCGCCGCAGCGCCTCTGGCGTCTTGATCATCACGTCTCCATCCATCCATCGATGGCTTTAGGTATACATACTCAAGGCAAGATGGACATGGACTCAGGATAAAGGTGGAAGGAAGAGATGCTCGTAGCATTGGCTACTGTTCTTGGGATCGAGCCGGCAAGGGCTGAGCTCCACACCAGCCAGAGCAGGCTTGCGGATGATGTTAGCCTAGGTATCCAAAAATGGCGACAGCGCGACGGGTGGCACGGGTAGCAGAGCTGATCAAACGAGAGGTCAGCCAAATCCTGCTCTCGGAGATCAAAGATGACCGGGTTGGGGCAGGGATGGTCAGCATTGTGGATGTCGAGGTTTCCAATGACCTGCAAAACGCCCGCATCTTCGTCAGCATTTATGGGGATGAGACAGCTCAACACCGAGCTATGGAAGGGCTAGCAGCGGCCACACCCTTTGTGCGGCGGGAAATCGGCCAGCGCCTCAGCCTGCGACGGGTGCCAACGGTGGTGTTTTTGCAGGATCGCTCTTTGGAGCGGGGATCCCGCGTTTTGGCCCTGCTCAACCAACTGAGACCGACCTTTGAGGCCAAGGCCCAGACTGGGGTTGAGGAACCGCTAGAGAACACCGCCGAGGGCGAAGAAAACCCATCGGGCGGTGAATAATTGCACCGATGGCTAAGCAGACCAGATAGAGAGGCCTTTGCTTTGCAGCAATGCGGACAACATGAAAGAAAGATTTTTTACCGTTCGTGTCGCGTAAGCGGGCCCTGAAGTTTTTGGATTTGTTAGGCTTAAGGGAGCTATACAGCCCTTCCCCCGATCGTCTATCCGTACAGGACTCCATGTCTGCGGCACACTTGCGCAAACCAGAGCGCTCTGCTCCAAAGGGCAGCGGCGTTGTTGTGGTCAACCTGCGAAAGGGCTGTAAGGTTGCTGTCCATGCCTTTCCTGCCTTTTCATGGATGTTCAAAGCCCACTGCAACCGGATCCCTCTCTAGGGGGTGCTACTCCACTCCAAGCTCTGCAGGCCCTCAACCAGAGTGTTGCCGAAGCTCTGGTTTCCTGCTTGAAAGGGCAACCCCAACAGGCCACTCAGCACCTTTTGCTGGCTCTGCCGCAGCTCATGGCAGCTCTGGGGGCCTTGAGGCAAAAATCTTCCGTTCGCGTAAGCGGGCCGGAGGTCTTGGCCGAGCCTGCAGGCTGCCCTTCAGAAGCCCAGCCCAAGCGCATCCTTCACATCGAAGGCAACCGCGTGGAAGTGTGGGTGGATAACCAAATTCGCAGCAGTTGGAGCATTTGGTCGGTGGGAGATCTCAAGGAAGTCTGCCGGCTGGCAGAAGAGTTTGACTGTGGCCTCAGCTATTCTCTAGGAGGAAACTCAGAGTCTCAGTCGGAGATGCTGCTGTTGCCCTCCAATTCTGCTGATTTGTCCGACCGGCTCTCCAACCCCGTTCACGTAAGCGGGCCGGAGGCCCCAGGCTCTGCCGCCTAGCACCCCCAGCTTCGGTTGCTGCTTTTGCTGCTCAAATCCCCATGGCAGAACCCCAACGGCTACAGAAGCTCTTGGCTCAGCAGGGATTGGCCTCGCGTCGCCAGGTGGAAGCTTGGATCCTGGCCGGGCGCGTTCGGGTCAATGGGAAGGTGGTCACTGAGCTGGGCTCCAAAGCCGACCCAGAGCGGGATTGCATCGAGGTGAATGGGCAAGTGATCCCTTTGGCCAAGGATCCGGCGCGCTATGTTTTGCTCCTGCACAAGCCAGTGGGGGTTTTGTCAACCTGTGCAGATCCTTGGGGACGCAAGACGGTGCTGGATCTGCTCCCCCCATCTTGGAAACGGCAAACCCGCCTCTACCCGGTGGGCCGACTGGATGCGGACAGCAGTGGCGCTTTGCTGCTCACCAACGATGGCGACTTGACCTTGAAGCTGACCCATCCGCGCTATCATCTGCCCAAAACCTACCGGGTACAGGTACAAGGGCATCCGAGTCAGGCCACTCTGCAACATTGGCGAGACGGAGTAGACTTAGAGGGGTACACCACTCTGCCGGCGGAGGTGGAGTTTTGTCCTGCCCCGGATTTCCGGCAAAGGGAGCATCCCAATTGCTCCTGGCTGAGGGTGGTGTTGTTTGAGGGACGCAACCGGCAAATTCGGCGGGTGGCGGAGCGTCTTGGGCATCCGGTGCTCAGCTTACATCGGGAAGCCATTGGCCCACTGGGCTTGGGCAACCTGAAAGCAGGCCAGTTCCGCCAGTTGGATCCCCATGAGCTCCAAGCTTTGCTGGCCCCTCTCACCGGGCGCAGCAGCTCATCCTCGCTCGGGAAGCGCCCTCTAAGGCCTCCGGCCCGCTCACGCGATTAGCTCGTCAGAGCCTCTAACTGAGTGCAAACTCTCACAGTAGCCTCCTTTCTTCCGCAGGTGGCCAAATGATGCAAGAGCCAGCACACTCTTTAGAAGCCCTGGGATCCCTGTTGCGGCAAACACGGGAGGCACGGGGACTGACGTTGACAGAAGTAGCTAACGATACCTTCATTCGCTGCCAATATCTGCAGGCGCTGGAGGAAGCTGACTTGAGCCGGTTACCGGAGCCGGTGTATGTGCGAGGGTTTCTCAAGCGCTATGCCGACTATTTGGGGTTGGATGGCGAAACCCTCTCTCGGCGTGCCTCTCCGCTTTTATCGGCCAAAACCCCCCGCGCGCCAGCTCCTCTTGCTGTTGTCGGCCAGCAACCTGCCTTTGCCCTGCGCCCTCTCCACCTTTGGGCCGCTTATGTGGTGCTGATTGTGCTGACGGTGGGGGGATTATCAGCTCTTTTGGAGGGCACAGGCAATCCTTTTGGGCGTTGGCTGGTGAGCCTGCCAACAGTTGGCCGGGAAGGCTCCGGCCAGCAACCGCCTGCTGCCAACTCCCCGGATCCCACTCTGTCGGCAGCTCAGCCCACGGCCCGCCAACTGTTTCCCACCCTCGACCAATGGACGCGCATTCAGGGCGTCTTCCCCGAGGTCTTGGAAGCTCACTCAGGGGGGGCGGGGCGCAAGCCGGTGCGTCTGGATATTCGCGTGGTGGAGCGCCCTTCCTGGTTGCGGGTCATCGCCGATGGGCAAACGGTCTTCGAGGCCACCTTACAACCGGGGGCTGAGTTGAATTGGGAAGCGGAGCAGTCAATCGTGTTGCGTACCGGCAATGCGGGCGGTGTGTTGGTGACCTTTAACGACCGGGAGCTTGGAGTGATGGGCCGATTTGGGGAAGTGAAAGAGCTGATGTTCGAGCCGGGGTTGGATATTCAGTCGCTGCAGTAGGAACCCAGCCAAATGATCATCCCGTTGCGCTTGGCGTTATCGGCGGCAGAGTAGGAGCAATCTCCCACCCTTGGGAGCCAAGCTGCTGCAGCAGATGCCGGACTTTGTCGATGTCTTTATCGCCTGGCCGACGTTCCACACCACTGGAGAGGTCGATGCCGCTTGGCTGCAGGTGGCTGAGTGCCTGCAGAACATTGTCCGGGTTCAGCCCACCGGCCAGTAGCCAAGGCAAGGGCAGGGAGCGGTGGGCAAGTTCTGACCAATTCAGAGTTCGCCCCGTTCCACCCGCCTGTTGGGGGTGATAAGCATCCAAAAGCAGCATCTCCACACAGTCTCGGTAGAGATTGGCCACTTCCAGATCTTGCGGCTGGCGGACGCGCAGGGCCTTGATGCGGCGGATCCCGGGAAGCCATTTCCCCAATTGCTGACAATCTTGCGGGGATTCTTGGCCATGCAACTGGACAGCCGTGAGGCCCACCGTTTCCACCCAGGCGGCGATGGCGCGGGGATCCTGATCCAGAAAGACCCCTACTTTTTCCACGTGGTCGGGCAGGGATCCCACCCAACGAGCCATTTCCGAGAGGGGCAAATAGCGGGGGGTATTGGGCACCGCGATGAACCCAAGGGCACTCACCCCCAGCGCGGCGATGGCCTCCGCCTGATCCTGACGGGTGATGCCGCAGATTTTGACAAACAACCGGCCCATTGGGAGCACCACCAAAACAATTGGCTGCTGGTTCTTGGATGGTTCTGAGAGCGCTGATACATCTACTTTTGTTCAGGGCGCATTTGCAGAGGATCCGGCTGTTCCGAGTGAAGCTTGTTGATCCGGCGCACCATTTGCCATAGCCGTCCAAAGTTGCGCTGGTTGAAGTGCATCACCAGCCGTGGCAGATGGGCAATATCTTCCTCGGCTTCCTCCGGCAAGGCCCCAGTTTGCTCGATCCGGCCCGAATCGAGAATATCGGCAAACTCTTCGTTTAAAATCTCTAGGGCTTCCGGTGAAAGTTTGGTGTTCAAGCGCAAAACCAGGAGCTCTCGCACGTAGCGATTGCTGTGAAAGACGCGATAAAAATCGACAATCTGCTGGCAGGCATCTTCCACGTCGTCGGTTAGGGTGTAGAGGAAGAGATCTTCTGGGCTGATCAAGCCGCGACCAAGCAGGTGCTCCCGCACGTATTCGTCCCATTCTTTCCAGTAGCAGCCACCTGTTCTGTCCACCAGCACCAAGGGCATGAGCTTGGTTTTGCCGGTTTGCATCAGGGTTAAGCATTCAAAGGCTTCATCCTGAGTGCCGAAACCGCCGGGAAAAAGCACCAGCGCGTCGGTTTCTTTAACAAAAAAGAGCTTGCGCGAAAAGAAATACTTGAAGTTGATGACCCGATCGCTGGCAGCAATAACGGGATTGGCCATTTGCTCAAAGGGAAGCTGGATATTGAGCCCAAAAGAGTTTTCCAGCCCTGCCCCTCGGTTGCCGGCTTCCATAATGCCGCCGCCGCCCCCCGTCATGACCATGAATCCCCGTTGACTGATGCAGTAGGCGAACAACTGGGCCTGGCGATATTCGGGACTTTCTGGCCCCAGTCGTGCCGACCCGAAAACGGTGATCTTGCGTTGGTGGGCATAGTTTTGGAAGGCGGCAAACCCCTGCTCCAGATCCTCAAGAGTAGCCGCCAAGATCTTGGCATCTAAACGGCTCAGCTCCAGGGATCCCATGCGCTGCAGCGACTGCACAATACGCAGCCAGGCTGTCCGGTTGGGATGATACTCCAACTGCTTTAGGCGGGTCTCAGCGTTGGAAAAAACTTCTTGCAGAAGGGAAGAAACGGAATCGGTCAAGCTGGGATCCTAAAGTTCTCTGGAATTACTTTAATCAGTTCTCGGCACAAAATGGCAGCTGGGTTCTAATCCAGAACCCAAAAGTTACATTCTGAAACACCCAAGGCATAGCCCTCAGGCTTCGGCAGGTGTGTCGAAGTGCTTTTCCAAAATCGTGGTTAGAGTTGCCTTGGGTACGGCGCCAACCACCACATCCACTTTCTGGCCGCCCTTGAACAACATCAGGGTGGGAATGCTGCGAATACCGTACTGGCTGGCAGTTTGAGGGTTCTCGTCAGTATTAATTTTTACAACCTTAACTTTGCCGACATACTGCTCAGCTATCTCCTGAACCACAGGAGCCACCATCCGGCAGGGGCCACACCAAGGTGCCCAAAAATCGACCAAAACCGGAATATCGCTGCGCAGCACCTCTGCCTCAAAGGTAGCATCAGCGATATCTATTGCTGCAGACATGCTTGGAGAACTCCTGAAACAATACCTATCATGGTTTCTAATCTTAGCACAGCTCTCTGGCTGCTGCTGACCGAAAACTCGGCGTCGCAGGCCCCGGCGTTCATGCCTGGGGATAAGTCACCGTCTCATGACAGGACGGGAGACTCGCTCCACCCGCTTATGGGAGGGTGCAGCGTTAAAGGTGAAGTAGAAGTATCTGGGGTGTTTTGGCATCTCAGTAGTTGAGGAGATGGCGTCCCCCACGAGGATATAGGCCCTCGTGTAGCCCATTGCAACGAAGCGCGAGGAGCGTGGAGCGATGGAAAAAATCCCCCGGCTTTAGCCGTGGGGAGAACGTTAACGATCTGGCTGGACTGGCCGGATTAGCATTGGTGAGCTGGGATCCCTTAGACAAATACCATTGGCTTATGACGGATTTTCTCGAAAGCAGCCGCATCAAAACGGTAGAGGGTTGCCGGTCTGCCTGTTCCTTGGGAACTTTTCTGGCCGGTATCTTGCAAGATACCCAGTTTCAGTAGGCGGGCGCGAAAATTGGAGTAGTCGGAGAACCCCTCGCCCAAAACGGTGCCGTAGAGCTGATAGACCTCCCCTAGCGTGAAGGTGGCGGGCAAAATGTCAAAGGCAATCGGGCTGTACTCCAACTTGGCGCAGAGGCGACGGCGGGCATAGCGGCAAATCTCTTCGTGGTCAAAGGCCAAGGGGGGAATCTGGTCGGCGGGATACCAGGCAATGCCCTCCACTCCGTCTGCCAGCAATTCAGCATCCTGGAACCGCACCAGGGCAAAGTAGCTGACCGACAGGTAGCGCACTCCATAGCCATCCTCGGCCTCGCGGGGATCCCGCTCCGGCCCCCCGAAGGTGTAGAGCTGCTCCAGATAGAGGTTTTTAACACGAATTTTCTCCGCCAAGATGCGGTAGGCCGCTGCTTCTAGGGATTCTGAGCGCCGCACCAGTGTTCCTGGCAGGGCCCAGCAACCGCGGAAGGGATCCTCCCGCCGCCGCACCAGCAGCACCAGGAGGCGATTCTGCTCAGTGTCGATGGAGAAAATGACCGCATCCACGCCCACCCGGAACTCCGCCAAGGCGATCCGGTTCTCCGATGGGCCTGCCACGATGCGGGATCCCTGCATAGCTTGGCACTGAATCCTCCACCAACAGCCTACCCAGTTTGTCCCTCCAGAGGGAGCTACCAGCCTGGACCACCGTCTTGCCAGTCTAAGCCCTATCTGGGGCGAAGGCTTTCGTGTCGCGGGGAAGATGGGTTGCTAAAGGTGTGCAAAAGAACCCCGACTCAGGCAACACTTTTACTTTTTGCGCGATTTGGCTCTTTTTCAGCCACGGAGGACCCCTCAGCGAGGGGGAACAGCCGACCTTGCCCAACAGCAATGTGAACCCGCGCGCCCACAGGCAGGGCTTCCCGGGCTAGGGCGTGCAATTCTTTGCCGGCTGCTGTGATCAGGCAATAGCGGTACTCTCGCCCCAAAAACTGTCGATCCCGAATGACAATGCCGCCCTGAGGATCAGGATGCAAATGCAACTCCTCCTGTCGAACCATCAACTCTGCGCAGCGCAAGCTGGGGTCGGGCTGATCCCTCAAAGCCTGGAATGGGATGTGCAGCAGCTCTTCAGCCTGCCAACCAAACTCCCGCCGCTCACAGCGGAGAAAGTTGGCCTGGGTAATAAACTCTGCCACGAAGCGAGTAGCCGGCTCCCGGTAAACCTCCTCCGGGGATCCCCATTGCTCAATACGGCCTTCCCGCATCACCGCCACCCAGTCGGAAAGGCAGAGAGCCTCCTCTTGGTCGTGGGTGACAAAAATGGCCGAGGTCTGGGTTTGCTTGAGGATTTTGCGGATTTCTTCCCGCAGGTAGTAGCGCACCTGCACATCCAAATTGCTCAGCGGCTCATCCAACAGGATCAAGCTAGGCCTGGGGGCCAAAGCCCGCGCCAAAGCCACCCGCTGCTGCTGCCCGCCCGAAAGCTCGTGGGGATAACGATGGGTGTAGTCTTCCAGGCCCACCAACCGCAACACCTCGTAAGCGCGTTCCCGCGCCTGTTGGGCAGCGCCTCGCAACTCAGCTCGCAACTCAGTTGAGGAGGAGCGATTGCCACCCCCTGCCGCCGACGCAAACGGGGTAGTGGGTCGGAGGCCAAACATCACATTGGCCAACACGTTCAAGTGGGGAAACAGGGCAAAATCCTGAAACACCAGCCCCACTCCCCGTCGCTCCGGTGGGATCCACTGCCCCTCCCCAGCCACAACCTGCCCCCCCAGCAGGATCCGCCCGCTATCCGGCTGCTCAAATCCGGCAATGGTGCGCAATAAGGTGGTTTTCCCACAACCTGATGGGCCCACAATGCTGAGGATGTCTCCTTGGGGCAGGCGAAACTCGACTTCCCGCAAAACCAACTGCCGCTGGCCGGGAAACCCCTTGCTGATGCCCTCAAGCTGAAGGATGTAGGAGGGATCCTCCCGCGCGGCAGTGGGGCTTGGAGAAAACAAAGACTCAGCCATGACGGTTGTTGTTGCAAAAGATTTTCACCATTTTTACCACACTACCATACTCCCAGACCCCACCTAGCCGGATCGAGGTTCAACAGCCAGCGGACGGATCTTGAGCAGGACAGGCTGAGGTCTCTGCGCCCTACCCTGATTCCAAGGGAAGCGATGGAAAATCAGTGTTACACTTAGTTAAGGAAGTTTCTCAGGTTGGGTGGCGCTTGCTTGTGTGGCGCACGCCAGAGGCTTGTTGTAAATGAGTTTTGAGACAAAGTTTCCCGAACGTGCTCTGATTACAGGGGCCAGTCGAGGGATCGGCAGAGCGGTAGCCCTAGCCCTAGCCCGACAAGGGATAGCGGTGGCTCTGGTGGCCCGCTCCCAACCTGATCTGCTGGCGGTGCAAGCCCAAATCCAAGCCCAGGGCGGCAAGGCAGCGGTTTTTCCCATGGACTTGGCCGACTTAGCAGCTCTGCCCCAGCAGTTGCAGGCTCTCCTGGATCGATTTGGCGTCTGCGATGTCTTGGTCAATAATGCGGGCATGGCCCACGTTGGCCCTTTGGCCACCTTACCTTTGTCGGATTGGCAGCGAGTGATCGACTTGAACTTGACGGCAGCTTTTCTGTGTGCCCAAGCCGTACTTCCCGGAATGCGCCGGCAGCGCTGCGGCACGATTGTCAACGTCATCTCGATTGCGGGCAAGCGAGCTTTTCCCAACTGGGGAGCTTACTGTGCCAGCAAGTTCGGCCTAATGGGCTTTTCTCAAGCTTTGGCCGAAGAGGAACGACAGCATGGCATTCGGGTCACCAGCCTGTGCCCTGGTGCCGTGGACACGTCCCTCTGGGATACGGGCACGGTAGGGGTCAACTTCGACCGTTCCAAAATGCTCTCGCCGGAATGGGTAGCCGATTTGATTACCTATATTGTTCGGTTGCCCACAGGTGCGGTGGTGGAAGATCTCACCTTCATGCCTGCGGTGGGAGCCTTTTAGACCTGGCTGGTTTGGGGTTGCCCGTGACTTGGGAAGGTTTTGGCTATCGCAGCCTTTGACTGGATGCCACCTGAGCTGAGTTGCATGCACCGAGTTCTCTTAGCCTTTCGTTAACCAAGGAATATCCTGCTATGACCCTTGCGAAACCCGGATCTGGCTCGCAATCTCGAATGGATGACAAAGCCCATTTCAAGTCTCGGGTGATTCGAGATCGAGCCACTTTTGCGGAAGAAGAATTGGGTAGCTCGGATGTCTCAGATCCGGCTATGGTGGCGGCGGTGGAGACGCTGCTGCGGGGGATCGGGGAGGATCCCCAACGGGAGGGGCTGCGAAAAACCCCGGAACGAGTGGTTGCGGCTTTAAAGTTTTTGACCAGTGGGTATCGGCAGTCTTTGGAGGAGCTACTGAACAGTGCCATCTTTGATGAGGGCCATGACGAGATGGTGCTGTTGCGGGATGTGTCTCTGTTTAGCCTGTGCGAGCACCATCTGCTGCCCTTTATCGGCAAAGCCCATGTGGCCTACATCCCCAAGCAAAAGGTGGTGGGCCTAAGCAAAATTGCCCGTATCGTCGAGATGTACTCCCGCCGCCTGCAGGTTCAGGAACGCCTGACACGGCAAATTGCTGAGGCCTTGATGGAGGTGCTGGATCCCTACGGGGTGGGGGTGGTTATCGAGGCTACCCACATGTGCATGGTGATGCGGGGGGTACAAAAGGCCGGCTCCTGGACGGTCACCAGCTCGATGGTGGGGGTGTTTCAGGAGGATCCCCGTACCCGCGAAGAGTTTCTGAGTCTCATTCGCCATCCGTCCAATTTTTAGGGAGCTTCCCGGAGCTTTGTCGGTGAGTGGGTTAAGCCTCTGCTCAGGCGGGGAATGCTAGCCTAAGATCGACGCAAACCCTGCCAGAAGCGAGGCTTGTCATGAGCGAGGTCAGCCCCGAAAACCAGTTTCCCACCGATTTGGACTCCAATTGGCAGCCCCCGGCTCCGCTGGTCATGCAGCGTCCGTCTCGTCCGGCTGCTCCGGTGCCCCCGGTGGAGCCTCCAACGCAACTGGATCCAGTGCTCGGTTCAGCCTCCCAAGGGACGGGATCCCGGCCTGTCAACGCCAAAAGCCCCCCCAACCCCATTCTGGGTCGGCCCCTTCCGCCTGGTGTGGCTGTCGCTCCCCCTCAGGTACCGGTGCCTGTGCCGGGCTCTGCCGCTTCTCCTCAGATGCCCCCGCCCACCCCGGCTGCTGCTCGGCCTCCAGTGCCGCCGCCCAGCCCCAATCCTGCCGCTCCGCCTTTTGCGCCACCAGCTCGCCCAACGGCTGCCGGTCGGATCCCAGTGGCTCCAGCTGCTCCTGCGGGCCTGACCCTGCGCCAACTGGTGCAGGAAGCCTATGACAAAGGCTACTCAGATATTCATTTGGGGGTAGGAGAAGTGCCCCGCTTTCGGGATCGGGGGCAAATGCTTTTGACCAACTACCCGGTCACCACCACCGAGATGTTCTATGGCTGGCTGCGGGAAAGCCTGCCGGAGAGCCAAATTCGCCAGTTTGAGGAATGTTTGGAACTGGATACTGCCATCCAGTACGAGGGTTTGGTGCGGTGTCGGGTCAACTGCTTTGTTTCCCTGCTTGGCCCGGCTATGGTGATGCGTCTGATCCCGTTGAAAATTTTGACGCTGGAGCAGTTGCGGGCACCGGAAGTGCTAAAGCGCATTGCCGAGGAGCAGAAAGGCTTGGTTTTGGTGACCGGCCCCACCGGCTCCGGTAAGTCCACGACCTTGGCGGCGATGGTGGACTACATCAACTCCAACTTTCCCAAACACATCATTTCCATCGAGGATCCCATCGAGTTCGTCCACCAGAGCAAGAAATCGATGGTGCGGCAGCGGGAGGTCGGGATCCACACCCTGGAATTTGCCAATGCCCTGAAAGCCTCTCTGCGGGAAGATCCGGACATCATCCTGATTGGGGAGATGCGGGATCGAGAGACAGTGGATATTGCCCTGAAGGCCGGCCAGACGGGCCACTTGGTCTTTGGAACCCTGCACACCAACAGCGCCGTCCGCACCATCGAGCGTCTGCTGGGGATTTACAAGCCGGAAGAACAGGAGCCGATGCGTCTGCAGCTGGCAGAAACCCTGGTGGCGATCATCGCTCAAACCCTGGTGCGCACCACCGATGGCAAGCGAGCTGCGGCCCACGAGATCATGCGCAACACCGATGCCATTCGGGACTACATCAAGCGGGGGGCGGTGGATGAAATTGAGGAGCTGATCGCCGACGGCTCCTATGAGGGCATGTGTACCATGAATCAATCCCTGTTTAGGCTTTACCAAGAGGGGCGGATTACCGAAGAGGTGTGTCTGGAGGCTGCCCCGCGCCGCAATGAGATGGCCCAATGGCTGCGAGGCCGGATCTAGGGCCAGTCTCGAGATGGAGTCACGCCAAAGTGCTTGAGGGAAGGTTTGCCCTATCCTAAACTGGGAGCAGCCGGCGGCGCTGGCTTGCCGAGCTACCTGCTCATCTCTTGGGCCGACCTTGGGCTTGGGGGATGGGTTGCTGGATTGATGAACCGAATTGAAAGCAAGTTAGAAAACAGGAGAATCCCTACCGTGAGCGTGATCAACCAGATCATCGAGACCGCGGATGACCAGCTGCGTTACCTCTCAGTTAGCGAACTGGAAGCCATCAGGAATTACATGACCACCGGCGAGAGGCGCTTGCAAATCGCTCAGGTGTTAGCAGAAAACAAAAAGCGCATCATTGACCAGGCCCAGAAGCAGCTATTCGCCAAGCGGCCCGAGTATGTGCAACCCGGTGGCAATGCCTACGGCGACAAGCGCTACAACCAATGTTTGCGAGATTACGACTGGTATCTGCGCCTGGTGACCTATGGCATTATTGCCGGCAGCAAAGAGCCGATTGAGTCTATCGGCCTGATAGGGGTGCGGGAAATGTACAATGCCCTCAACGTACCCATCGCCGGCATGATCGATGCGATTGTCTTTTTGAAGGAAGCTGCCCTCAGCTTGTTGGAGCCGGCGGCAGCCGCTGAAGCCGCCCCTTACTTTGACTACATCATCAATGCCATGAGCTAGGGAACTACAGGGATCCCAAGGCAGCCCGGGCATGTACGGCCACCTGTTCTTGGGAATCCTGGGCCAGCCGGGTCAGTCCGGCGCGAGCGGCTTCTGTTCCCAACTTGGCCAGGGCAATGCAGACGCGGTAGCGCAGTTGCCAGTCGTCGGAATCAATGAGGGGATCCAGGTAGGGGATGGCCCGCGGATCCCCCAGATCGCCCAAGGCAGCGGCAGCGGCTGTGGTGATCAGCTCGCTCTTGTCCTGCAAAGCTTCCACCAGAGTGTCGAAGGCGGCAGGGTTCCCCAGCTCTCCCAGGGCAGCGATGATGCTAAACCGTACCAGCCACTCCGTTTCTCGCCGATAAGCTTCCAGGAGATCGGCCAGGGCCTGTGGCTGCTTGAGATCCCCCAGGGCAGCGGCGGCAGCAGCCCGCACATCGAACTCCGGATCCTCTCGCAAAGAGCGCTGCAAAATGGGCAACAGTAGGTTCGGATCGACGCCAGACAGGGTGCCCATCTGGCTGATGGCAGCATAACGGACGCGGGCATTCTCGTCGTGAATCGCTCGCTGCAGCAATGTCAGGGCTTCTGGCCCAGGCAGTTCTCTGGCTTTGTTGACAGCGCGCAGCCGATTTCCCAAGTCTTGTGAGTTCAACAGCTCCAGCAAAGCGGGCAGTGCCGGAGGATCCCCAGAGGTTGTTGTCATATCCCATTCTCTCCATAACCCTCCTCGGCCATAGCGAGGGAGGAAAAGCCGATGTTATTATCTTGAAGCAGTGCATCCAGTCCCTTGATCTTATGGCCTTATTGCAACAAGAGAAGCAGCAGATCATTGAGAGCTATCGACTGCACGACACCGACACCGGTTCTGCCGAGGTTCAGGTGGCTCTGCTCACCAGTCGCATCAACCAGCTCTCTCAGCACCTTCAGAGAAACCCGAAGGATTTCAACTCCCGCCGCGGCCTGCTGATGATGATCGGTCGTCGCAAGCGTTTGCTCAACTACATCGCCAAGCATTCTCCTGACCGCTTCCGGGAGCTGGCCGAACGGCTGAACATCCGGGTGAAAAAGTAGGCAG
This sequence comes from Synechococcus sp. W55.2, assembly GCF_047461635.1. Lineage (NCBI taxonomy): Bacteria > Bacillati > Cyanobacteriota > Cyanophyceae > Synechococcales > Synechococcaceae > Synechococcus > Synechococcus sp. W55.2. Next base: position 14,240 of record NZ_JANSHM010000021.1, read on the forward strand.
CCCATCCAAAACGCTATCGGAGATCTGTCTTCGTGGGCAAATCCAGCCGCCAGTCCAAAACCTTTCGCCGTCGCTCCCCCTCTGCCTCTGTTGAGGTGGAGAAGAAGCCGGCCAAGAAGGAGCCTGTTGCCGTGATTCCCCCTGAGGTCAGCCGGCGGATGGTGCGGCGGATTCTGGTGTTTTCTGGGATCCCTTCGGGGCTAGGTCTGAGCAGCTTTTTTGTGAATTACTATCTCTTGACCAACCACGTGGTTCCTCTGCCCCCTTACTTCACCTTGGCAGAGTCGCTGACCTTGTTTGGCCTTGGTTTTTTGGGCATTAGCTACGGTGTGTTCTCGGCTTCCTGGGATCCCCAGCCCGGATCCCTGCTGGGAATTGGAGAATTCCGGCGCAATTTGGGCAACATTATCCAACAGTGGCGGGAATCTGCTGCTCGATCTTCTGAATCTTCTGACTCTAGGGAAGCCTAACTGCTCTCCCGTCGCCTTTTCCAGGCCGGTTGCTGCCTACAATCAAGAGGGATCCAAGTCCATTCTGGCGGCAGCGGCTACCCCCAGTTCTCCAGCATGAAAATAGCCTACTTCGACTGTGCGGCGGGCATTGCCGGCGATATGTGTCTAGGAGCCCTGCTGGATTGCGGGGTGCCTTTGGAGTACCTCAACCGTCAGCTCCAGGCGTTGGGCATCGAGGGGGAATATAGCCTGCAGGTGAGCCGGGTGCAGCGGTGTGGGCAGCCCGCTCTGCAAGCCGTGGTGGAGGTGCTGGGATCCCAGAGTGGGGGATCCCTTGCTCGGCACTGGTCGGAGATTCAGGCTTTGATTGCCGGATCCCAGCTTTCCCCAGCCATTAAGGCCCGCAGCTTGGCGGTGTTTGAAAAGTTGGCGCAGGCAGAAGCAAAAGTCCATCAAGTGCCCGTGGAAAAAGTGCACTTTCACGAAGTGGGGGCAGTGGATGCTTTGGTGGATATTGTCGGCACTTGCATCGGCCTGGATTGGCTGCAGGTGGAGCGGGTGTTGTCATCCCCCCATCCTATTGGGGGCGGCTGGGTGAGCACAGAGCATGGCAAATTGGCCGTGCCGGTGCCGGCGGTGATCGAGTTGTGGGAAATGGGCCGCGTGCCGGTGTTCAGCAACGGGGTGGAAGCCGAGCTGGTAACCCCCACAGGAGCAGCCTTGGCTGTGGCGTTGGCGGAAGAGTTTGGCCCCTGTCCGCCGATGCGGGTGGAAAAAGTGGGGCGTGGGGCCGGTGCCCAAGAGCTGCCCATTCCCAATGTGCTTCGTCTGTGGATTGGGGAAGCCGATGGGGGAGAGCTAACGGAAACGGTATCGGTGTTGCAGACCCAAATCGACGATCTCAACCCCCAAGTGGTTGCCTACACCTGCGAGCAGTTGTTGGCCCTCGGGGCCTGGGACGTGTTTACCCAGCCGATCACCATGAAACAGGGGCGGCCGGGGATCCTGCTCACCGTTATCTGTCCGCCGGATCGGGTGCCGGAGTGTCAAGATCTCATCTTCCGGGAGACCACCACCCTGGGCATTCGCCACTTCCAACAGCAGCGCACCCTGCTGGAGCGGGTTATCGAGCGGGTGGAAACCCCTTACGGCTTGGTCGACATCAAAGTGGCCCGCCACCATGGCCGCATCGTCAACGCTCAGCCGGAGTTTCGCGACTGTGTGGCCCGCGCCCAGGAGTTTCACGTGCCGGTTCAGACGGTGTGGCTGGCGGCCCAATCGGCTTGGCAAAGCCGGTTGCAAGGTTGAAGGGACACTGAACCTGTTCCACCCCCAATGAATCCGCTCCTGTTGAACACAGATTGGCACCCATGGCCTGCTAGCCTGGGAGATGTCGATCTTGCTCTCTGCGCCGACCGCAAAAATGGAATCCCAAGCCTCTCAATTTAACTTCGACCGCCAACTGTGGGATCGGTTTATCACGGTGGCCCAGCCCTACTTTTACCCCAGAGTACGCTATGGGGGCTGGATCTTTTTGGGCTTGCTGGCAGCGGCCATGGTGTTTGTGGTTGCCCTGATGTTCTTTGTGGAGATTGGGGTGACTTTGGTCGGTCAGGCCCTGTTCCCAGAGTTTTTTACCAATGTGGCAGCCGGATTGGTGGCCCAAACGGAGAGAAACTTGTCCTCGCCGGTGCTGTGGGTAGCCGCGATCAGCTTGGCTTTGAGCAGCCTTTGTTTTGGGGCAGTGTGGCGGCAGCTTCGCCAGCGCTGGTTGCAGTGGGTGCTGCTCACCTTTTTGCTGTTTCTGTCGCTGACGGTCAACCGGCTGAACGTGATGATCAGCTTTATCTTTCGGTTTATCGACACAGCTCTGCAGCAAAAAGAAGAGCCCACTTTCTGGCAATTTTTGATTATTTATGGAGTGCTGATTATCTCAGCTATTCCCATTTTGGTGATCTACCGCTACACTCGCCTCAAGCTAGGGCTGTTTTGGCGAGAATGGCTGACCGATCATTTTCTGGATCGCTACTTCGATCAGCGGGCTTACTACGAGCTGGATTCCAACGCCGCCAACACCGAAATCGACAACCCCGACCAGCGCATTTCCGAGGATGTTCGCTCCTTTACCGGCACCACCCTCTCCTTCCTGTTGGACATTCTCGACTCGATTCTCACCCTCTATGCTTTTACTGGCATTCTCTATGGCATTTCTCGTCCGTTGGCGTTGGGGCTGGTGGTCTATGCCACCATTGGTACCGCCATTGCCATTTTGGCTGGTCGCAAGCTGATCAAAATTAACTTCGATCAACTGCGCTACGAAGCCGATTTTCGCTACAGCTTAGTGCACGTGCGGGATAATGCCGAGTCCATCGCCTTTTACCAGGGAGAGGATCAAGAACTCAGGCAAATTTTGCATCGCTTTGGTGCGGCCTTGCGCAATTTTAATTTGCTGATCATCTGGCAGGCCATCATCGATATTTTCCAATACGCCTACAACTATTTCACCCGCATTGTGCCCTATGTCATCGTCGCCCCCCTTTACTTCAGCGGCGTGCGAGATTTCGGCACCATTACCCAAGCCACCATTGCCTTCAGCCAGGTGTTGAGCGCCCTCTCCATTGTGGCCAACCAGATTCAAAGCATTTCCAGTTTTGCCGCTGGGATCAACCGCTTAGGCTCCTTTCACGAGTCTCTGGAAGATCCGGCGCTGCGCCACACCGGCGCTCGGGAAAGCAACATTCAAACTCGCATTGCCCAGCAATTGGCGCTAAACCACGTCACTTTGCTCACCCCCAATTCAGAACGAACCCTGGTGCGGGATCTCTCCTTCGCCTTGGAAGCCGGCCAGCGGCTTTTGATTGTCGGTGTTAGCGGCAGCGGCAAAAGTTCCCTGTTGCGGGCCATTGCCGGCCTATGGACCAACGGCCAGGGATCCATCGCCCGCCCAGATACTCAGGAGATGCTCTTTTTGCCCCAGAAACCCTATATGCTGCTGGGATCCCTGCGGGATCAACTGCTCTATCCCAAACGCCGCCGAGACCTCACCGATGAAGATCTCATCCGAGTCTTGGCCCAGGTGAACTTGGGGGACTTGCCGGAGCGGGTGGGCGGCTTTGATGTGGAGAAAGACTGGGCCAGCACTCTCTCCCTAGGGGAACAGCAGCGTCTTGCCTTTGCCCGCATTTTGATCACCCAGCCCCGCTACGCCATTTTGGACGAGGCCACCAGCGCCCTGGATGTGGCCAACGAAAAACTGCTCTACCTGCAGCTGCAACACTTGAACACCACCTACATCAGCGTTGGGCATCGTCCCACCCTCCTGGCCTACCACGACCTGGTTTTGGAGCTGCAGGGGAATTGTGCCTGGCAACTGTGGTCGGTGCAGGAGTATGGTGCCCGCCTAGCCCTGGCCAGCTAGAAGCGCCGACGATCTCAAGCTGAATCAAATAACAAGTTTTGCGGGTTTGGGACAAAACCCGGATAGGAGGCTGACTTTTCCAACTGGACGCCGCCCAAGGGAGGTGATAGCCTGTTATTCACAAGTATTCCGACCGGTTTACTGGAGATTATCAATGCCCCCCATGATCCCATCCGAGGCCAAGCGTTCCAAGGTGGAGCAGATCAAGGCAGACAGCCACTTTCTACGGGATCCCCTTCAGCAGGAGCTGGCCCAAGACACCACCCACTTCAGCGAAGCAGCGGTGCAGGTGCTCAAGTTCCATGGCGCCTACCAGCAGGATGACCGGGATCGGCGGCAGCAGCGAAAGCAGGAGGGGCTGGAGCGGGCCTATTCGATGATGTTGCGCACCCGCATCCCAGGGGGACACGTGCCCCCCCAGCTTTACTTGACCCTGGATCGGCTGGCCGATGAGTACGGCAATGGCACCCTGCGAGCCACAACGCGGCAAACCTTTCAGTTGCATGGGATCCTCAAGAAAAACCTCAAGGCCACCATAGCCAGCATTCTCAAACAGATGGGATCCACCCTGGCCGCCTGCGGCGATGTCAACCGCAACGTGATGGCACCGGTTGCCCCCTACAAAAATCGCCCTGCCTATCGCTATGCCCAAGAGTATGCCCGCAAGCTGGCGGATCTGTTGGCTCCGAAGACCTCTGCCTACTACGAGATCTGGGTGGATGGGGAGCCGGTTCCCATCCCACCGGTGGATGAGGAAGTGCGGGAAGCAGAGCAGTTTGTGGGCAACGGGGTGCGCCTGGAGGGGCCAGAACCTCTGTATGGCCCCGTCTATTTGCCCCGCAAGTTCAAGACAGCCATCACCGTAGCTGGGGAAAACACGGTAGATGTGTACTCCCAGGACTTGGGCTTGATTGTGCTCACGGATCGCAAGGGCAACTTGAAGGGCTTCAACATTGTGGTGGGTGGGGGCATGGGGCGTACCCACGGCAAGGAAGAAACCCAGCCCCTTTTGGCCCAAAAGCTCTGCTTTGCCCCTCCGGAGGCGGTGTATCGGGTTTGCCAAGCGGTTTTGGCGGTACAGCGGGACTACGGCAACCGGCACGACCGCAAGCAGGCGCGGTTGAAATACTTGGTGAGAGACTGGGGGATCCGCAAGTTTCGCCGTGTGGTCGAGCAGTACCTGGGGGAGAAGTTGTTGCCCTTCCGGCGCATGCCCAAGTTTGTCCCCAACAGCGACGACTACCTAGGCTGGCACGAGCAGGGGGATGGCCGTTGGTTTTTGGGCATCTCCATTGAAAATGGCCGCATCCAGGACACCCCAGAGCGACAGCTCAAGACGGCACTGCGCCGGATTGTGGAAGCCTTTTCTCTGCACGTGCGGCTGACCCCCACTCAGGATTTACTTTTCATCGACATTGCGGAGCAGCAGCGGGATGCCATCAACCAGATCCTCAAATCCCACGGGGTGCTTTCCAAGGAAGAGATCCCCCAACTGGTGCGGCTGTCGATGGCCTGTCCGGCGCTGCCCACTTGCGGCTTGGCCATTACTGAGTCGGAGCGAGCTTTGCCAGGGCTGGTGCGCCAGTTGGATCGGCTGTTACAGGAGCTGGATCTGCAGGATTCGCCCTTTTTGGTGCGCATGACCGGCTGCCCCAACGGCTGTGCCCGACCCTACTTGGCGGAACTGGGATTGGTGGGATCCGCCCCCGATGGCTACTACCAGATTTGGCTGGGAGCCAGCCCGCAGGGGGATCGCCTGGCGCAAGTGTTTCAGGATCGGGTACACATCAGCCAGATCGTGCCGCTGATGAGAGTTCTCCTGCAGGCCTACAAGCAGGAGCGCCGTCCTGGCGAGAGCTTTGGAGATTACTGCCATCGGGTGGGGATCCCCTACCTGAGGGCCCAGGTGCAGCAAAGGGATGGCGTTTTTGCCTGAAGGGATCCCTCAAAAACGAGACCAAGCCTGTAGCCATTCCCGGAGCGCTTCCAGCCATCCAATCGGTTCGGGCTTGGCTGCTTCTGGAGCTTCCTCCTCGCCAGCCGGCAAGCTAACTTGGTCAGGGTGCACCCTGTAAACTCGGATGGGTTTGGCGTTGGGAAAAGGTTTCACCGAAAGAGGCTCCACCTGCAGGAGTTGCCCTTCCACGGCTCGATACACAGCTGCCGAGATGAGCAACCGGGAGCTCTGTTCCTCAGACTGTTCCCCCCCTTGCGAAACATCCTCAACCGACTCCAGCCAGGTGGCAACATTGACCGACTTGCCAAAGGCAGACAGCCGCTGCGGATCTTGGGGATCAATGGGGAGCAGAAGAACCGGGCCGTGGTGGATCCCGAGGGTGAGCTTAACCTGGGGGTAGGAGAGTTGCCGCAGAGACTTATTCAACTCCGCCACCGACTGTCCAAGCGCCAATCCCGCCTGCAGTGCCTGCTGTACGGCCAGCTCGGGTTGTTTGAGACCAAACAAAGCCAGACTTCTCAGCCCGCTCTGGTTGGCCAGTACTCCCCCATATTGCTGCACCAAGGCCCCCATTTGGGCGAAGTAGCGACCCAAGGTGTAGACAACATCGTAGGGAAAGTTCTCCTCGTCGAAGTTGGCCGTCCCCCGCAGGGAAGCGCTGAGAATGGCGGCGGTGACTTGGCTGCCGACCGAATGGGCCTGCAATTGATGTTGGGCCACTTCCACATCTGCTTTGTCGATCACCAGCCGTTGCAGGGTGACATCTCCGGTGATGCGGGTTTGACAGGCCAGGCGAATATGCACGGGAAGATCCAGCCGTTGGGCCAACCTCTTCTCGGCAGGGGTCATGCTGCGGCAGTTTTGGCTGCCTTCCAAAATCAGAATGCGACAGGTGGAGCAGGCGGCATTGCCCCCACAGGCATGGACATGGCGCACCCCCGCCCTGAGCAGATTTTCCAGAACTGTGAGCAGGGGATTGGCTTCAAAGGTGAGGTTATCCGGCTGACAGGTGATCTGCATGGTTAAAAGGGGAGTGAGGGGTGGCAAAAACGTTCAGCAATACCTAAACTCGGTACGGCATTGCCCTCCCCTTGGATGCTGTTTTCAAAAGTTTTGGGTATTGGGTAACCTCACCCCGCAGCCTGCCCCGGCGCCGATGATAGAGTACAGAGGAGTCTTCTGCGCGAGCCCTTTATGCCTCAGTCCAAACCCAAAGAGTCCCTAGCCCGCAAGCTCCTCAACATTTTGCTGCTGGTGGTGGGCACGGTAACTTTCTTGGGCTTCTCCTTTGGCCCGCTATTCCAGGCCCTCGGGCCTTCCGAATCTCCAGAGGCCAGCCTGGTAACCGAGCAACTGCGGGCCCAGGCAGACGGCTATCGCGTCGTGCTGGAGCGGGAGCCGGATAACCCCATTGCCCTGCGGGGGTTGATCGACACCCAACTGCAGCTCAACGAGCCGCAAGGGGCAATCGAGCCGCTGAAGAAGCTGGTGGAACTGGAGCCCGAAAATCGGCAACTGCGAGCTTTTTTGGCCCAAATCCAACAGGATACGGGGGATTTTGAAGGGGCGTTAGAACAGCTCCAGCTCCTTCACGACAGGGATCCCAAAGATGGGAAAGTGCTACAACAGTTGGTGGATGTGCAGCTAACCCTGGGCCGCACCTCTGAGGCCATTGCCCTGCTGGAGAAGCATCTTGAAGAAGCGCCGGAAGATAATGATGTGCGTTTGCGCTTGGCTTTTGTCTACGCCCGCAACAACCAGACCGAAAAAGCCATAGCCCTCTACGACGAGTTAATCGCGGCGGATCCCAGTGATTTCACTCCCGTGCTCGGCAAAGCCATAGCCCTCAGCTCTGCCACCGATGAAAACCTGCGGGCAAAAGCGCCTGAGCTGTTTGAGCAAGCAGCGCGGTTGGCCCCACCCCAAGTCCGGGAGCAGATTCGGCAACAGGCAGAAGTTTATGCTCAGGTGAACCGGCCCCAGACGGTCGAGAACCAAAACAGCAACCCCTCCCCCTGAGCAGGTTTTCAACCGTTAGGCTAATCCAGGTGTTGAGAAGCTGATCCCTGACGGTTCTCAGTTGACCCGATAGGGAGAGCTACGGAAAAGACTCAAGTGCCTTTTCTACAGAGGGGTAGATCTCGTAAATGGCATCCAAGCCGGTGATGGAGAAGAGCAGCTTGACCTGCTCCTGCAGGCTGCAGAACTTGAGTTGATAGCCTAAAGTGCGGCAATGGCGATGCGCCCAAACCAGAACCGACAACCCCATGCTGTCGATCAGACTCACTTGACTGAGATCCAACAAGAAATGTCCCGGTTTCTCGGTGAGAATTTGGCTTAGCTCTTTCCGTACCTCGCGGGCAATCGCGGCGTTGAGCCTTTCACTGTGCAATTTCACAACCGTAACAGGGGATCCCTTGTGGCTGAGCCGGATGAAGACATCCATGAAAAGCCCGTCAGGGTTGAGGGGGGATGGGCACAGGCACGATGCAACCAGACTGATTTTGAATTGCTAAATCACCATGAGTATGAGTTTGTCCTCCCTGGGCTTCTCTTGCAAGCATTCTTGGACACTTTTCCCTTACAGGTTAGAACTGGCATGAACGGGATCCCTGCCTGGGCTGGAGATGCTGCCGCCCTGAGTCTATTGGTTATGCAAGTGCCGATGCTGGCGGTGCTGCTGGCGCGGCTGCTGCCCTCTTTGCGGCGCCCTTCCCCTCTGCTTCCCGGTCAGCCTGGGATCCCTTTGCAGCCGGGCTTGGTCAGCGTGTTGCTGCCCACCCTCAACGAAGCCGAGCGCATCGATCCCTGCCTGGAAGGATTGCACCAACAGAGCTCCGTCCTGCGGGAGGTGCTGGTGGTGGACAGCCGCTCTCAAGATGGCACCCCCGAAAAGGTGCTGCAGATGGCCAAGCGGGATCCGCGCTTCCGTCTGGTAACCGACGATCCCTTGCCCAACGGATGGGTGGGGCGCCCCTGGGCCTTGCACTATGGATTTCTCCAGTCGGATCCGGCCTCTGAGTGGATCCTGGGCATTGATGCCGATACCCGTCCCCAGCCAGGATTGGTGGAGCGCCTGCTGGAAACTGCCCAGGCCCAAGGTCTGGATCTGATCACCCTGGCACCGCAGTTTATCCTGCAGCACTGGGGGGAAGGCTGGCTGCAGCCGGCTCTTTTGGTGACCCTGATCTACCGCTACGGGGCCGCCGGAGACACCGCCACCCTGCCGGAACGGACGATGGCCAATGGGCAATGTATGCTAGTGCGCCGGTCGGTGCTGGAAGCCATGAACGGCTACACGCTGGCGCGGGCTTCATTTTGTGACGATGTGACCCTGGTGCGGCAGATTGCGGCAGCCGGCTTTAAAGTAGCTTTTTACGACGGTCGGCACCTGCTCAAGGTGCGCATGTACACTTCTTTTGGCGAAACTTGGCGAGAGTGGGGCCGATCCCTCGATTTGAAAGATGCCACCCCTGTGGCCCAGTTGTGGGGGGATATAGCTCTCCTCGTCCTCACCCAAGGGATCCCTGGGCCGGTGGTTGTAGGGCTGTTGGGCAAAGCCGGGATGGGGTTTCCCTTTTCCCTGACGGAGCAGGTGCTGCTGGGGCTTAACCTAGGCTTACTGATTCTGCGCTTAGGTGTACTGCTGGGCATTCGCGGCTCCTATCAGGATCCCCCTTGGACGTTCTGGATGTCGCCTCTGGCGGATCCCTTGGCCGTTCTGCGGATAATCCTATCTGCCCTCAGCCGGCCCCGCTCTTGGCGCGGGCGCACCTACTAGGAGAGCCCTCAATCGGCTATTGCCTCGGGATCCACGCCCAACTCCCGCAATTTCGCGGCTAGGCGCTGCTGTTCCAGACGGGCCTGTTCGAGGGCTGCTTCTGCCGCTTCGGCCCGCTGCCGCTCCTGCTCTACCTGTTCGATTCCCCATAGGAGCAAATTCCCATCGGCAGTCCACCACCGCAACCAGTTGGCTTTGGTCTCGGCTTTTTGTCCCCGCCACACCCCCAAAAACAAGCCAATCTCCGGGATCCAGTAGCGACGGTTTTCATCCGCCGATACAGGGGTATAGCGGCCATTCTCCAGGCGGTAGACATCCAGCTCACCGGTTTTGGGATGAAAGATTACATAGACAGGCACCTGCAAAATGCGCTCGTAGAAATACCATTTTCCATAGGGATAGTGGGGATTGATGGAGTACTCGCCGCCCTCGGTTTCGGAGATGAATTCCATCACAATCGCCGGGGGATTCCCTTCTAAGTGTGGGGTATAGCTGCGGCGGATCTCTCCTTCGGGAATCGGCTGTACTGCGGGCACATAAACCCAGTCGGGGGCTTTCACCACCACCTTGTCCCCGACAGTGCTGCAAAGGCCAAAGTTGGAGGCGATCAAAGCCTGGGCAGGGATCCTCTGAGCGAGTTCCAATGCCTCACGCAGAGCAGCAGCCAAAAGGGGCTGTAAGGTGCTTTCCACAGGCTCATCCGGCAAGGGAAAGTCTTCCGGCAGTTTTTCCCATCGAATGGGAGGTAGGGGCGGGGTGAGCCGAACAGGAGAGAGGGTCATGGCTTAGGATACTCATGGTGATAAGGTACATGAATGCCTTTTGAATAACTCAAAGCACTTGCTGATATCAACCCCAGGCAATTCCACAAGGCTGTTGCAGGCTAGGACGGATTCAGTCATCTCGACTGCCAATCCATACGGTTGAGATATGCTTGGGGGCAATGAGCAAGTTTTTCGGCGTCTTCCTTGGATTCAGCAAGAGAGCGTATGCCAGAACTTGAACCCACTTCTGCCCACATCCTGGTGATCGAAGATGAAGCTAAGCTGGCTCGTTTTGTGGAAACGGAGCTGACCTGTGAGGGATATCGAGTCAGCGTAGCCAGCGATGGCATGGCCGGGTTGAGGGCAGCCTGCGACCAAAACCCCGACTTGGTGCTGTTGGACTGGATGTTGCCCGGCATCTCAGGTTTGGAAATTTGTCGGCGACTGCGCTCAACGGGCAACCGCGTGCCCGTGGTGCTGATGACCGCCAGAGATGAGGTGTCGGATCGAGCAGCGGGGTTGGATGCCGGGGCGGATGATTACGTGGTCAAACCCTTCAGCATTCAGGAGCTGCTGTCTCGGATACGGATCTATTTGCGGCAGCCAAGGCGATCCCGCGATGGCCAGTTGGTGTTCATGGATCTGATTCTGGATCCCGTAACGCGGGAGGTAACCCGGGGAGAGCGACAGGTGGAGCTGACGGCCAAAGAATACGACCTGTTGCGCTACTTGATGGAACACCCCCGTCAGGTGCTCACCCGCCAACAGATCTTAGAGCATGTGTGGGGCTGCGACTTCACGGGCGACTCCAATATCATCGAGGTCTATATTCGCTACTTGCGCCTCAAGATCGAAGGCCCAGGGGAGAAGCGCCTTATCCAGACGGTGCGCGGGGTAGGCTACGTGTTGCGCGATTGACATGCCCCCCGCCCCAAAGAGCAAGGATTCTGGTTCCTGGTTCTGCGACAGCACTTAGCTGTATCAGGTTTCCCCTCCACGACGGCGGTGCCTATCTCCCCAGTCGTTCCCCCAAGCGCTCCGCGCCGCTAGCGTGAAAGACTTGGCCAAGTGGTGATTTCTCACCAAGTTCTGCACCTGCAAGTCCTCATAAACCACAATGTCGTGAGACATTCCCACACACTGGGCTAGCTCAATAACCCGGTCTCTACGCTGGCGCCAGACTTTGATTTGGTTGAAGTGTACCTCGCCAAGCCGCTTCCTCTACTTGTGGTAGTTGCTGTATTGAGGTTTTACCCCCTTCCTATTCACGCCAGCGGGCCGTGGGCCTAACTTTCTGCTCAGTCTTCTTTGCTGTTGCTTCAATCTCCTTTCGGCACGACGCAAAAACTGGAGACACGGCACAGCTTGCCCACTGCTGTCGCCCACATCCAGCCCCACCACCTGGCCGGTGTACTCTGTCATCCAAGGCTTGGTACTGCGCTGGAGTGGCGTTGAGGAGTTTGGCTTCTCTGACCAGCGTGGGTGTATCTTATCGCAGGTCTAACAGGGCAAAAGCCGTCCTGGAAGGGCGGGGCTTCAGGCCTAGCTTCTTGGTAAAGTTTGGAACTGCCCGCATTCGGGATTGCCTTAAACTTCTCTTAAATCCTGTTTCACAGGTAACTGCTAGCATGAGGCCAACTTCACTCCCACCCCCGGAAAGGAAGGCCTTTATGAACTGGCTGATGCTGCTTGGTCTGCTTTGTCTTCCTGCCTCTCTGTTTTCGTTTGTTGAGTATTTGCGCTCCCAAAGGTTGGTTCAACAGCTCTCTGCAACTCGGTTGCTCAAGATAGCCGAGCTTCGCCATCTCGGTCAGACCAACCCCCAGGCAAAAGGAGCAAACTTGGCTCAAGTTTACGGCAGGGTTGTGTGCGATCGGCCTTTGGTATCGGAACTTTCGCGACAGCCTTGCGTCTACTACAAGTCTGAGATCTCTTGGGAGTATGACGAGATCGAATGCTATCGAAGGTATTTGAATAGCCAAGGCGATGTAGCGTATAGCGAACGGATCAGCGAAGGCGAATATCAGAACGCTCTACGCTTGGGATCCCGAGCAAAATCCTATCCGGGGGAGATGGTCGGGAAAAAGCCCGGCTTGGGCTACTCTGACTCCGGTTCTTTTCAGAAAAGGGTTGATCCCGACTACTCTAATTCTTTTCCACAAAAGCCCAACCCTGGCTACCCCGGTTCCGGTTCTTTCCAGAAAAAGCCTGGTTACCCCGACTACCCCCAGCAGCTTGGCTCTCCAGGCTATCCTCAAAAATCGCCGTTTTCCGAAGTAAGCTCTCCCCAAAAACACTACGCCAACGTGTATTACGATCCGAGCACAGGTCGGGAATATCTCCTTGAAAGAGAGACGAGAACGAGAGACGAAACCCTTCACTCGGTGGTTCGCCAGATCCCTTTTTTCATCGAAGACGAAACTGGAAGGGTGACGGTGGATCCCACAGGTGCGGAGATAGAGGCTATGTCGGTTGTGGATGAGCATATTTTTCCAGGAAAAGGGCCCAGCCGGTTCAACTTCAATCTCAAGCGCTACCTTTCCGGAGTGAGAACAGAAAATCGCTCCACCCGAGCTTTTATCTATAAGGAATGGGTGATTCCGGTGGATGCGATGACGTTTACCATGGGGCAGGTGCGTTTTGAGGCAGGGGATCCCGTGATCCGAAAACCCCTTTCTGGGGAAAGGTTTATGATTGCCCCCAAATCCCCTGAAGCCCTCTTGGAAGAGCAGCGCTCCAATGCCAGCAGCTACCTGGTGGGATCCGTCGTCCTGCTGGGTATCGGCATTTTCACCGTGCTCCACCTGCTGCAATCCCTGCAGCCTTATCGCTAGTTCCTGCCCAGGCAGAGGGAAGCCTACTGCCACTCACAACGACAAACCCAGCTTGAGCCCAAGCAGGGCATGGGCAAACAGTACACATAGAATGAGGCTGCCCACATAGGCATGGGTGGTGCGCAAAGCAGCGCGGTTGCCCCCAAAGCCGCTGAGGGACAAAGCTCCATTCACCGCCAACAACAGCAACACCAGGGATCCCGTCCAAAAATGGGGGCTGCTCAACAGGGGCTTCCCTTGCATCACCAGAGAAAGAAGGCCGCCAGTGTAGCCCAAGGCAATGAAGGTGGCCATCCAGGGGGCCAATTTGCGGTGGTCAAGCAGAGGCTTCTGGGCCGCTTCCGGCAGGGATCCCTCTGGCGCTGTGGAGGCGGCTGCCAGACGCAAGGCCCGTCCTCGCCACCCAGTCAGGCCGACAAAGCTGCCCATCACCACCACCACGATCCCCATCATCAAGGGGTGACCCCATTGCACAATGGGTTGGGGCAAGTTAAGGCCGGCAAAAAACTGGGCTACGGGCTGCAAGGTGGCGGCTAACCCATCCGAAGCTGCCGACAGATCCGGCAAGGCCAAGCTCAACAGGTTCATGGCGCTCCCTCTACCTCCGCAATAAATCTACAGCTGCTTAACAAATCTACAACACCCCAATTCTAGAATGGGAGGACATCAGTGATCTCCCTCAATTCGTTGAAGGGAGGACGTCAGCTGACCCATGCCAGCGGGAAGCTTCTGGTGGGCACCTGGCAGCGGTAGAATGTCTGACGGTAAAGCTGTGGCTGTGAGCGGCTCTCTCGCCACTGAGTGCTGAGCAAAACGGAGTTGTTGAGATGGCCAAGTTGTTGTTGGGGGATCAAGCCTTTGAGGTCGAGCTGCTGACGGATGTGCCCACCAATTGGCCGGGAATTAAAGTCATGTCTAAGGGGGCCAAGCTGGACATTCCAGCGGGAACTGTGGTGAAGGTGGAGGCCGAGGATGACCACATAGCCGGCTCCTATAAGGTGGTCTATCGTTTGGCGCCTGCCTATCCCCGCAGCTGGCGGCTACTCCTGGAGCGGGAGAGCGTCGCCACGGCGCCTCAGGTGGCATCGGCTCCAGAACCAGAGGTTGCTCAGGCCAGCAGCTCAGAAGGAGGGCTGCCCAATAGCGATAAAATCTTCACCATCAAGGTATCCGGCCTCGTGGGAGGAGGCGTGCGCAGAAGCGTTGTCGAGTACAAAGTGCCCTTCAGCCGCCTTTCCCAAGAAGTGAAACGGATCACCCAAATGGGAGGCAAGATCGTCAGCATTGCCGAGTCCAATCTGCTAAGCACCCTTGAGTAGCGGGCGGCTTCCTGGGAGGTTCTGGGTTCTTTCAGGCCACCCGTCCAGGCCGTTCTGGTTCAAACAATTTCAACGAGGGATCCCTGTAGAAAGCATGCGGCGACTTCTCCCCTATCCCCAACCTGAGGATGGGGTGGTAGGCTGGCGTTGGTTTTGCCGTTGCCTGGAAGGCTGCCTTTTCCTGCTGTCCTGGGGGTGGGCTTTGGGTAGGAAAAGGCGTTCCGGCGAGGGCTGAGCTTTTGCAATTGGGAGTGGGGAGTGAGGCCATGACATCTCGACGACAGCCGACGCGCTTGGGAGGGTCGATGCCCCAAGGCCATGCAGGCTTTGGGTCAGCAAGGGGATCCCAGCCGTACCCCTCGCCCACTCCACGACAAAGCTTTTCCTCTTCCTCTCGACGTCCGCTGGCCAAGTCTCGACCGAGGTTACTCCCCTTCTTAAGCTTGCTGGTGATCCTGCTGGGATTTGGGGCTGGGGCCCTGGTGGCCTGGGCAACTGCTCATCCCGACTGGGTCAGCCGCCTGCCGGGGCTCTCGCCACCTCTAGCGGAGATCCCTGCCCCCCGCGCCCACGCTAAAGCGGCTCAACAGCGCTTGCCCATCTCCTTAGAGACCCAACTGGAGCGGGATCCCTTTGCTTTGGATCCCTTGGCCAGCCTTTCTTATGTGCCCGCCATCATGTATCACGATGTGGTGGCTGGCCGCAAGCAGGTCTGGTTCGACACTACGGCGGCGGAGCTGCGGCAACACTTTGAGGCCATTAAGCAGGCGGGGTTGACCCCCATCCACATCGACCAACTGTACAAACACCTGCGGGACGGGGATCCCTTGCCCGAAAAAGCCATTTTGCTCACTTTTGACGACGCCTACCTGGGCCTGTACGAGAACGCCTACCCCCTTTTGAAGGAGTACAACTACCCCGCCACCTACTTTGTGCAAACCGGCTTTGTCGGCGTGCCCACCAGCAAGGATCACTTCACCTGGGATCAAATGCGGGAGATGGATGCCAGCGGGCTGATCGACTTTGCCGCCCACACCGTCACCCATCCCCCTGACCTGCGGGTGCTAGACGATGCCCGTCTGCGGCGGGAAGTGTTCGACTGCAAGACCAAGCTGGAGCAGGAGCTGGGCCACCCCATCCACTACTTTGCCTATCCCGAAGGCAACCGGGACGAGCGGGTGAAGCAATACCTGGCCGATGCCGGTTACCGGATGTCTTTTACGATGGATCCCGGTTTTACAGGACAATCGCCCAACTTGCTGGAGGTGCGACGCTTTAACCAGTTTCGCATCACCGAGGCCATCATTGGCGCCCGCACCTTTAGCCTCAGCCGCAGCCTCGACTACTGGCTGGATGTGACGCAGCCTCTGGCTCTGACCGACGAGATCATTGACGGGGTGCGGGTGCTCACCATCCGCGGCGGACGGGCAGCCACAGTGCATGCGGAGCGGCGCTACGAGGTCAGCACCCTGGCCCAGCGCTACCAGGCCGATGCCGGCATCAATGGCAGCTTCTTCTCCATCCCTTGGATCAACTCTGCCAGCAATGTCATGGTGGGGCCGGTGATGGCTGCCAACCACAAGACCTTCATCCCCGGTCGCCCCGAAGACGACAAGGTGGTGCGCGGTCGCCCCTTGGTGCTGCTGGGCAGGGATCGCATCCGCTTTGTGCCCTTCGACCCCGATACGATGACCCGCTTGGAGAACATTCGCCAGTTGATGCCGGATGTCACAGATCTGTTTGTGGCTGGTCTGTGGCTGGTCAAGGATGGCCATGCCCTCTCTCCGGCGGAGATCAACTCGTTCCGCCTTGCCAGCGCTGCTGAGTTTCGCCCCAGAGCTTTCTTTGGGGTAGATGACCAGGAGCGGGTGGTGATCGGAGTTACCAAAACCCACGTCAACGCCGCCATCCTGGCCCGTATTTTGCCCAAAACCGGGATCCGGGAAGCCGTGCTGCTGGACTCTGGCTTTAGCACGTCGCTGGTCTACCAGGGGCAGATCTTGGGCACGGGCCATGCTGCTCCCCATCAGCCTAGCCGTCCTGTGCCCCATGCCATTTTGCTCTACGACCTGACTCGCCTTTGGCGGGAGGATCCCCATCCCGAGGCCAAGGCTGGCTCTGAGGGAGATCGGCTGGAGGGGCTGGTGCAACTTTTGCCCGGCAGCGAGCAAGAGGCGGCCAAAGCCCAACTCAAGAGCATTCTGGCCGGCCAACGCACGTTGAGGCGGGGGGATCGGGGGGCGGCGGTGGTGGCGGTGCAACTGGGGTTGAGCCACCTGGCCACTCAGCAGGGACGGCTGGATCTACTCCCTTCGGGCCCTGATGGGGTGTATGGTCAAGAGCTGGCCCAGGCAATGGCGGAATTGGTGCTGGCTGCACCTGAGCGCAGTGAGATGGGATCCCCCCTTCCAGCCACCCCTACCCCCCTGGTGGCCGGAACGGCGACAGCCCGCCAAGGGGTGGACATCCTCGATGCTCAACTGCTGCGGCGTCTGCTGGAGCGCGTTAACTTGGCCTCTCCCTCGGTACTGGTGGATACGCGCTTGGAACGGTCAGCCTTGCTCCTAGAGCGCAAGCCGGAGCGTAAGCTGCTGCCCAGCGCTTCTGTCCAACCCCACACCGGTGCTCCCAGCCCGACCTCCGGGTTAAGTCGGTAATCTGCGATACAGCCATTCCGCAACAGAGGGTCTATCCTGGCCGAAGAAGTCCGGCTTGCCTCTAGCCCTGGGGGCTAAGTTTGCTGTTTACCCTGCCGGTGGTGCTTAGGAGAGGTGTGCTGAGGGAGGTCATGACATCTGCTGCTGAAGGGGGGGCCGAGAACCCTGGGGCGACCTGGGTAATGGAGAAGCGGATTCTCGGCAACCCGGCTGATCCCCTGCGGTCGGCTGCCCAGCTCGAGCCGGGCATGTGGGTACGGCTGTTGTATCCTCCTTCTGTTAAGGGGAGGCTGGGGATCTTCCTCACCCGTGAAAACCGCGACCGCTGGCTGGTGACTCTGGCCGGTGAGGGAGAAGAGGTGGTCCTGTCCCTGGCGGCACGGGAACTGGTACCCCTTGGCTGAGGTTGTCAAGGATATCTTGGCGAGGGCTGGTTCTGTTATCCTGCTCTCAATGCGGTTTTTCAGGTCGCTGCTCTATGGTTGCTGCTCTGGCCTTCAACCCTTCCTCGGATCCCCCTCGATCGCTTCTGCCCGAGGAGATCACCTGGCTGGGCAGCCTCAGCTACAACGAACAGGGCCTGATCCCGGCCATCGTGCAGGACTACCTGGACGGAACAGTGCTGATGATGGCCTGGATGAACCGGGAATCGCTGCAAAAAACCCTGGAAACAGGCCGCACCTGGTTTTGGAGCCGCTCGCGGCAGGCGTTGTGGCCCAAGGGGGAAACTTCTGGCCATGTGCAGTGGGTCAAACAAATCCGCTACGACTGCGACGGCGACGCCCTGGTCATCCTGGTGGAGCAGGTGGGGGATGCAGCGTGCCACACAGGAGCGCGGAGCTGTTTCTTTCGCCCTTTGCAAGGGGATCCCCTTCCAGCAGCCGATACCCTGTCGCAGGTGTTTGCCGTGGTCAAGGCCCGCCAGGCAGATCCCCGTCCCGACTCCTACACCAGCAGCTTGCTAGCCAAGGGGGAAAATGCCATTTTGAAGAAACTTGGCGAGGAGACGGCTGAGGTGGTGATGGCGGCTAAGGATCAAGACCGCGTGGCTTTGGCCCGCGAGATGGCCGACCTCTGGTACCACTGCCTCGTGGCCCTTGCTCACTATCAGGTAGATGTTAGGGATGTCTATCGCCAGCTCCAAGCCCGCCGTTCCGCCAAGTGAAAGGGCCATGTCCCCCGAAGGCGGTGCTCCCGCAGATCCCTCTCCGTCCTCTTGGGATCCCTCCCTGGACAAAGCCCACCTGGATTTACAAGCCGCGCGCTGTGGCCAAGTGGATCTGGAAACCGATCGGGAGACCTTGGCCCGTTACCTGAGAGGCCATGCCCAGTGGATCCAGCGGTGCTTCAGGCCATTGCAGGTGGAAGCTTTGTCTGCCGAGACTTACAGGTTGCAGTTTTTCCGCATGGGCGGGCTGGGGTTTGAGCTGGAGCCCAGTTTTGGGGTCAAGATCTGGCCGGATAAAGATTACCGGTTTTGTCTGACCTCGATTGAGTTGCCCGGCGATGAAGGAATGCCTTACCGGGTCAGCTGCCAAGCCGATTTCCAGCTGGAGGAGCTGCAGGGATCCCTGAAAGACCTGCCCACAACTCGTGTTCACTGGTCTCTTCATCTGGAGATTGGGCTGGCTTTGCCTAAGTTTTTGCAGGTTTTGCCTCGCAAGTTGGTTTGTCGAGTGGCCCGTCAAGTGGTGCAGCAGGTAACCCGCGGCCTCAGCGATCGCTTTACCGACAATGTCTGCCGGGATTTCTACCGCTCCATTGGCCGTCCAGATTGCCCCTATCGCCTAGTTGTTGTGGAAGAGAAAGCATGATACCCTGCAAGCGGGATCAGTTGCCGGTCGGCTTTTGAGCCTTGCTCCGGCAACCGGTGATGGAGTTCACCGCAACCGCCTCACTTGGAATTTTTCTATAGAGGAAGAGGGTTCTAACCTCAAAAGCTGAGGCTGATGACTCCTACACTTCTGGGCAAGTCCAGGGGGTAGGGGTCTTTGGCTTTGTTTGAGGCCCCACCCTGCGGACGCGATGGTGCTCCCACTCCTGACGCGGATGGCTTTTTCTCCCTGGGCTGCCCTTCAACACCCTGACGACAAGGAGATGAGGATCTGGTGATGCTGGGCAGTTGGCTGTGGATCCTGGTCATGGGCTTTTTTGTCGGCCAAATCGTGGGTCGGCTGGGGATGCCCCCCCTGCTGGGGATGATCCTCGTGGGGATCTTGCTGGGAGATGTCCTATCCCCGGAGGTGCTGGCAGCGGCGGGGGATCTGCGGGTGGTGGCGGTGATGATCATTTTGATGAAGGCGGGCCTGGGGCTGGATCGGGAGAAGCTGGCCCAGCAGGGATCCGTGGCGTTGCGGCTGGGGTTTTTGCCGGCAGCCTGCGAGGCGGTGGCAGTGGCCCTGTTGAGCACTGGGATCCTGGGGTTAGACTGGCCTACCGGTTTGCTGCTGGGCTGTGTGATCGGGGCAGAGTCGCCGGCTGTGATCGTGCCGGGGATGTTGCGCCTCAAGAGTTTGGGCTGGGGAGTAACCAAAGGGATCCCGGATGCCATTTTGACCGGCAGCGCCCTTTCCGACGTACTGCTGTTGTTGGGGTTTAGCCTGCTGCTCAGCTTTTTGGGCCAAGGATCCGCCGCGAGCGTTCGCTTGGGAAGCCTGGAGCTGTCGCCGCTGCAGTGGCTGCCGTTCCAGGTGGTGATGGAGATCCTGCTGGGCATAGCCATAGGCTACCTGGGGGCGCGGGTTCTGGTGTCGCTGCTAACCCAACAAAACTGGACCCGCAACAGCGTCCAGGAAGCGCTGCTGGCTGCCTGTATGGCCCTGGGGCTGGTGCTGGCACCGCAGGTGTGGCCCTATTTTTCCGGCTATCTGGCGGTGATGGCCATGGGGTTTTTTCTGATTGAGCTGGATGCCCCTTTGGCGCGGCGGCTGCGAGGTGGGTTCGATGCCCTCTGGACGGTGGCGGAGATCGTGTTGTTTGTGCTACTGGGAGCGTCGCTGGATCTGGGGGTGCTGGGATCCGTGTTCTGGCCGGGCTTGCTGCTCTTGACCTTGAGCCTGCTGCTGGGGCGGGGCTTAGGTTGGTGGCTTTCCACCCTGGGGAGCAACTGGACCTGGCGGGAGCGGCTGTTTTTGCTGCCGGGCAACATGGCCAAGGCGACGGTACAGGCGGCTATTGGTGGGATCCCTTTGGCCCAAGGGATCCCCGGTGGGGAGATCATTTTGGCCTTGGCGGCTTTGTCAATTCTGGTTACCGCTCCCCTGGGCGCTTGGCTGACCCAGGTTTGCGCCCCCCGGCTTTTGGAAAAAGGAGAGGTGGATCCCACCAAAGTGGGCAGCCAAGGCAAGGTGAGCTTTTTGGCAGCGGTGGATACCTCTCCCCTAGCCGAGGCGGTGTTGCGCAAGGCAGCCGATTTGGCGCGGCGGGTGGATGGGGAAGTGATTGTGCTGCATGTTACCGATGAGCTGCAGGGGAAAGGGGTGGAACAGTTGCGCCAGCTTGCCCAGCGCCTTTTGGCGGATATTCGCCACCAGTTCTGCCTGGCTTCCGGGCCCTTGGCGGAGACCATTGTAAACATAGCCCAGGAGCGGCAGGTAACCGACATCGTCATGGGCAAGCGGGGGCACCGCGGCTGGGAACAAGTGCTAGTGGGATCCACCTCCCAAGCCGTTCTGGAGACCAGCTCTATTCCTGTAATTCTGGTCGAATCTCCTCAAGGAAGTCCTGGGCAGGTCATTAGCCGACCAAAGTAGAGGTTATTTAGCTCTCCGAGGTATCCACCGGTTTTCGGCCAGGGTGAAGCACCTTTTTTCTTTCTTGGTAGGGCAACAACTGGGATCCTCGGGGCCATGGGCAAGCATATCTAAGCAGACCTCAGCCTTTCCTCCAGAGTCACGGGCAACTGAAACATTGTTAACTACAACCCCATCGCCGAGGTACACAGGCTCCAGGGGCGTAGGTTTTTTGCTGCCGCCCAACAGCCCAGATAAGGTTGTCCAGAAAGCATTCCCTCCTGTATTACTTAATGCAATCGCCACTACATCCTGAAGCCCATCGTTGTTAAGATCGGCAGGCGCTAGCTTTTCGAGGCTTACTCTTAGGAACCCTTCTTCGAGAGGGCTAGAGCCTCTCTGATACTGGCCATTTTGAAAACGAACTCGCTCAATATTTTCGGGTAAAGCAAATATGAGATACTCAGCGTTTAAGAATGCCTGCTGAGCAATAGCTATTGAAATCGGACAGATACCCAAGAGAAAACAGGCTAGCTTAAAAAGCACTCTTTTAGCGGCCATTGCTTCTCTCCTCTTACCAGAAGGACAGGGGAAGCTCGATTCTGTTCGAGGCAAACAAAGGAGAACAAGACCTGCTCAGCTCTAGGTTCTCCTGGGCCGGCAGTTGCTCCCGGCTAGATGAAGACTCTTCTGAAGCTCTCTTTGCCCTTACTCTTCTATCTATGGATTCTAGCCATGGACGTAACGAGCTGCTGCTGTTGATGCTTGTACTGAATCTATGGAGCCGGACATGATCCCTTCTGCCTGGCGCTTTATCCTCCTTCTGGGGATCGTCAGCTTGTGTGCCGATGCCACCTACGAAGGAGCCCGCAGCATTTCTGGGGCTTTTTTGGGATCCCTAGGGGCCAGCGGCACGGTGGTGGGCCTGGTGGCCGGCGGGGGGGAGCTATTGGCCTATGGCTTGCGGTTGGGGGTGGGCTATTGGAGCGACCAGCTGGGCAGGGATCCCTTGCACCGCAGTCGGGGGCACTGGCAGCTCACCACCTTGGGCTATGTCATCAACACGGCGGTGATCCCGGCTTTGGCCTGGGTGGGCAGTTGGCCTTGGGCCGCCGTGCTGCTCTTGGCCGAGCGGACCGGCAAAGGGATCCGCACCCCGCCGCGGGACGTGTTGCTTTCTCATGCAGCCCTGCAGGTGGGACGGGGCTTGGGGTTTGGCCTGCACGAGACCCTAGATCAAATTGGGGCAGTGGCAGGGCCGCTGCTGGTGGCAGCCATGCTAGGAGCGGGATATGGCTTCCGGGGCGCGTTTTTGGCCTTGGGGATCCCGGCAGCGGTGGGGCTGGCGGCTTTGGGGCTAGCGCAATGGCTCTATCCCAGCCCACGAGACTTCGAGCCGGAGCCGGAGATGACCTCGGCAAAAGGCTTGCCCAAAGTTTTCTGGCTGTATCTTTTGGCAGCAGCCTGTGTGGCTATGGGGTTTGCGGATTTTCCCCTCATTGCCCTGCATCTGCAACAACCGTCAGGGAGCGATGGGGCAGGGATCCCTTTGCTCTATGCCCTGGCCATGGGGGTGGATGCCCTAGCAGCCCTGGGCTGTGGCTGGCTGTTTGACCGCGTGGGGCTGTGGAGCCTGCTGGGGGCAGTGGTGCTATCTGCCGGCTTTGCGCCTCTAGCCTTTTCCGGCACCTATGCTCTGACGGTGCTGGGCATGGTGCTCTGGGGCATTGGCTTGGGCGCTCAGGAATCGGTCATGAAGGCGGCAGTAGCCAGCATGGTGACCCCCCAGACGAGGGGCTTTGCCTTCGGCCTGTTTACCAGCGTCTACGGCCTGGCCTGGTTTTTGGGCAGCGCCCTGATGGGGGTGCTTTATGATTTCTCCCTTCCAGGTCTGGTAGCCTTCTCAGTGGCTGCTCAAGCTGTGGGAGCGGCTATCCTGCTGGCTGTAGCGGGACAGGCTGGGGCTGGGCAATGAAAAAGCCCTGCACCAGATCCACGCCGTGTTCGCAAACCCACTGTAGCTCCCCCGCAGTCTCGATCCCTTCCGCTAGCGTGGTGATCCCCAGGTCTTGGGCCAGCTCCAGCAGCTTTTGGGCAATCACCGCCTTGTAGGGATCCCGGTCCACCCCGCGAATGAGCTCTCCATCCAACTTGATCATGTCTGGCCGCAGCTGGTGCAGCAGGTTCAGGGATCCATAGCCAGCCCCCAAATCATCCAAAGCCACCCGAAAGCCTGCCTGCCGATAGAAGTGCAAAATCCGCTGCAAATGGTTCAAATCGGGGCTGCGGTCAGACTCATTGACCTCAAACACCACCCGCTGGGGCGGGATCCCGGCGCGGTTAATAGCCCAGACAGTATAGCGCAGGCAAAAAGCCGGGTCGCAGATGGCAGTGGGGCTGAAGTTGATAAAGAGATCCCCCTGCAAGTGGTGCTGCATGGCCGCGGCAATGGCCGTGCGGCGGGCGGCCAAGTCCAGCTGGTAGAGCAAATGGGCTTCCCGAGCCATAGCAAAGAGCAAACCCGCGTTGATCAACCGCCCTTCCTTGTCCAGTCCTCGCACCAGCGCCTCATGGCCCACCACAAAAGCGGGATCCCGCGCCTGGACAATGGGCTGAAAGTAGGTGGTGAGCCGGCTTTCTGCCAACACTTCCAGCAACAGCTCGGCCTGAGTGCGGTGGAACAACTCCTGCAACAACTCCACCCGGGCGCAATCCTGCCAACAGGGATCCCTATCTCCGGCCAAAAACAGAGCGCGGCTGGCCCGCATCTCCTGCTGCGAAAGAACCTCGGCCATTCCTTCTAGGGTTTTCTTGAGGGCCCCCTGGGCAATGGAAACCGCCAGGCCAAGGTTTTCCAAAAGTTGAACCGAAAGGGGGGCTGGGATCCCCTCCTTAGCCTCCAGAAGCCGCACCACCTTGCGCTGGGTGTGAGGGGTGGGCAGCCAGAGAAACAGACGCCCTGACTCCTGCCAAAAGGTAGGCAGAGCCGGACACTCAGGACAAGACATAGGACTTTGGGGAATAGCTAGGCAGTCCCACCGACAGTATGCCCTCGCTCTCCCAGGAGAAAGCAAACTTTACAAACAGCGCTAGAACTGATCCTTCATACCTCGCAGCCGGGCAAAAACCCGCACCGGATCCTGAGCTCCGGTGGCTGCCTGCAAAGCCGGCTGATCCCAGCGCAAGAAGGGATTGGTGCGGCGTTCCTCGCCAATGGTGCTGGGGACAGTCGGGGATCCCGTCTGGCGCAGGGCAGCCACCTGCTGATAACGCGCCTGCAGGTCGGGGTTGTCTCCATCCACTGTCAGGGCAAACCTGAGATTGTTCAAGGTGTATTCGTGGGCACACCACACCCGTGTGGCTTCCGGCAACTGGCGCAGTTGATCCAGGGATCCCACCATCTGCTCCGGCGTGCCTTCAAACAGCCGCCCGCATCCCCCGGCAAACAGGGTATCGCCACAGAAGAGATCCCCACTCTCGGAAAAGTAGTAGGCAATATGGCCGCGGGTATGGCCGGGCACAAACAGCACCTTTGCTAGCCGACCCGCAAACTCCACTGTTTCCCCTGCCTTGAGCTCCACCGTCTGGCCAGGGATCCGCCCCCGATCCACCTGGCTGCCATAGACTCTGGCACGGGGATAGCGCTCCAAAAGCTGTCGGTTGCCCCCCACGTGGTCGTGGTGGTGGTGGGTGTTGAAAATGGCCACCAACTCCGCCCCCAGCTCGGCCAGCTTTTCCAACACGGGCTCAGCCACTGCCGGATCCACCACGGCTGCTGTTGCAGTGTCGGGATTGTGGAGCAGGTAGATGTAGTTATCGCGCAGGGCAGGCAACTGGAGAACGCGCATGGCTCGGCTAACTCTCAAAAATGGCCTGTTCTACGTCTTGCCGGCTGAGGGAATAGGGAAAAGATAAAGTTTTCGTGTTGCCGTCTGGGTAGGTGTATCGCACCCAAATGCTGGTTTCTTCCAGGCGCAAAATGGCTTTCCAGCCAGGCCGTTCGCAAAACCACTGCTCCACATCCTGCGGATCGCGGGTGCAGCCCTGATCCTCCAGCCAGCGTTCGATGGTGTGGAGCGGGTGATTGTACAGGGGCGTGGTTGCAGGAGGCAAAGGCATGGCGAGATTCAAGAAACGCAATCAAACCCTAGAGTCAACGGGCTATGTTCATTCAAGCACTCCTGATCCAGAATCCGAAAACTCGATCCCAATGTCCTACCGAAGAGGGCAGGAAATGCTCGCAGAATCAGCTTGCCCCACTCTCTCGCAGCCAAGCGAGGACACCTGCCAGTAGCAAACACACGACTAGGGTGGATCCCATCAGCAGCAGGGCACACAGCTCGCCAGCCGAAAGTGGGCGGGTTTCCATACGCAGCTCTAGAGAATCGGCACCAAGGGATCCCGGCATGCCCAGAGATCCCGTGTTGGCGGTCACCGTCCGTAAGCTGGCATCGTAGATGGCCCGTTTCGCCGGGTTGCTAAGGACAAGGTAGGCCTCCTGCAACTCTTGGAAGCAGCGAATGGCCACTTCCGGAGCCAGGGGAGAAGTATCGGGATGGTAGCGCTTGCTCAATTGCCGGTAGGCCCGCCGGATGGCCTCAGGAGATGCCCCTGGAGACAGACCCAGCCGTTGGTAGTAGGTGAGGGAGGTCAACGAGCGCATGCAACCTATGGAGGAGCAAGACTACAGGGGCAGCAAAACCGCTTTCAGGGGAGCACAGCTCTAGTCCAGTGTAATCACTCGCGCAGACACCGGGATCCCTGCAGCAAGCCTCTATTCTTCCTCATCCTCTTCAGACTTAGCTTTGGGATAGTAGAAACCGGTGTTGCGACCGCTGAGAATGGCGCGCCCAATGGTCATGGCTCGCTGGGCCTGGAGCTTAGCTTTGCCCAGCCAGACGGCGTAGCGCCTGCGACTGCGGGCTTTAGAAGTTTTCTTCTTAGGAACAGGCATGGCTTCGCACAAAAACACAGCCTTACTAGGCTAGCATTGAGGCTGCGCTGCCGATCCCAGCTTTATTCAGGCAAGTAGCCTATCAGTGGTTGACCAAAAGGCGCGGCAAGCCCCGTCCTTCAGGGCGGGGAAGGATAGCGCCGACCGTAGCCGACGCCCTTTAAAAACGCAGTGCCGGCCATGTGAATATCGTTGTCATCACGC
>NZ_JANSHM010000022.1:0-39762 GCF_047461635.1 Synechococcus sp. W55.2
CCGAGATCTACACTTTGCTCTTCGTCGGCAGCGTCTGATGTGTATTAGTGACTGTCTCTTTACCAGTCGGGCCAATCTGAAAAAAATTGGTAAGCTGGTTATGGTGTGTGACTGGGTGGAGGTGCGCTTGCCGCCTGCTGCCGCCGACCTCTGGCCGGAGCGGGGGGTGATCGAGGCGATCCTGCCGCGGCGCACTCAGCTGCCTCGACCCGCTATTGCCAACGCGACCCAAGTTCTGGTGGTGGTGGCCCTGGCCGAGCCCGACCCTGAGCCCAACGCCCTCAGTCGTCTGCTGGTGCAAGCCGAGGCCAGCCAACTGCGGGTTCAGGTGGTGTTGAACAAATGCGACTGCGTGGATCCAGAAGTGGCGACAACTTGGGTGGAGCGTCTGCAGAGGTGGGGATATGAGCCTCTGTTGGTCAGTGCCCACACCCAAGCTGGGATCCCCCAGTTGCAACAGTGCTGTCGAGATCAGATCTCGGTGGTGACAGGCCCTTCCGGGGTGGGCAAATCCAGCTTGCTCAATCGGCTGCTGCCGGACGTTCGGCTGGCCACTCAGGCCGTCTCCAGACGTTTGGGCCATGGTCGGCACACCACCCGCCATGTGGAGCTGTTTCCTTTGCCGGAAGGCGGTTGGATCGCCGATTCGCCGGGATTCAATGCTGGCGAAGGGATCCCGCCGGTGCATCCTTTGCAGTTGATACGGTGCTTCCCCGAAGTAAGGGATCGCTTGGGCGTCTGTCAGTTTCGCGATTGCCTGCACCATCGAGAGCCGGGCTGTGGGCTCCGAGATCTGGATTGGGAACGACGGACTTTTTACTTGCAGCTTTTGCAAGAAGTCCAGCAGGTGCAAAAGGCATCGGTGGGCCTTATCCAGCCTGGCCAAGATCCCGGTCTCGCCAGAATTGCGCGAAAGACCCCAATCTGAGGACTATAGTCATTCCAAACTAGATTGAGACACTCCTCAAGCATTCCGTGCAGCTTCTGCGACCACTCCCAGCCCCTCTCCCTTTGGGAGAGGGGAGTTAGGAACCAATACACAATACAACAGAAATGTTTCATTCCTGTCTAAAATGACTATAAAACGACCGTAGAATGTCAGGTGGACCAGATCTTGCGGATGGGCAAGGTGAAGCCCGGCAGCACGTCCTCTCCCGATAAGGTTTCCGGATCTTCGACCAATTCCGGCGCTTGCCCTTGTCGGTAGATCATCACCCGCTTGGCCTTGGGATCCAGCAGCCACCCCAGCCGGCAGCCGTTGTCCATGTATTCTTGCATCTTGGCCTGAGTTTGAATCCAAGAATCGGTGGGCGAGAGGATCTCCACCACAAAATCGGGGCACAAGGGCAAAAATCCTTGACGGACTGAGGGATCCAAAGCTTCCCACTTTTCAATCGGGATCCAGGCCAAATCAGGGGAGCGGTCGCTGCCTGAAGGCAAGGAAAATCCGGTGGAAGAATCAAAGCTTTTCCCTCGGCCCGATTGCCGATTCCAAACATAAACTTCCCCGGCAATTTCAAAGTTAAGATTGCCCGTTTCCCCACCGGTTGGAGACATGATGACCAGTTCTCCTTGGGCAGTACGCTCCAGCTTCAGCTCAGGATTGGCGGCACAAAGCCGGATAAAATCTGCTCGGCTGAGGGTTATCAGGGGAGATAGATTCAGAGTCAGAGCAGCCATGGTAGTGTGACTCCGCCTGTTTTTGGCCTATCGCTCAACATTTTTACTGCAGCTGTTTCCAAGGTTGGGAGAGTTCTGCAATTGCGTGGGATCCCTGTCATGCAAGAGATCCATCAGAGTTGGCTGGGTTAAGGGTGTGGAAAAAAGCTGTATCAGGGATCGTAAATCCGTGAAAGCTACTCATATCAAGCCGACCAGATCTTGCGAATGGGCAAGGTGAAGCCCGGCAGCACGTCCTCTCCTGATAGGGTTTCCGGATCCTCGACCAATTCCGGCGCTTGCCCTTGTCGGTAGATCATCACCCGCTTGGCCTTGGGATCCAGCAGCCACCCCAGCCGGCAGCCGTTGTCCATGTATTCTTGCATCTTGGCCTGAGTTTGAATCCAAGAATCGGTGGGCGAGAGGATCTCCACCACAAAATCGGGGCACAAGGGCAAAAATCCTTGACGGACTGAGGGATCCAAAGCTTCCCACTTTTCAATCGGGATCCAGGCCAAATCAGGGGAGCGGTCGCTGCCTGAAGGCAAGGAAAATCCGGTGGAAGAATCAAAGCTTTTCCCTCGGCCCGATTGCCGATTCCAAAGGGTTAAGTCTGTGGTGATTTCGGCATTCCAGTGGCCGGTTTCCCCGCCGGTTGGAGACATGATAACCAATTCTCCTTGAGCGGTACGCTCCAGCTTCAGGTCAGGATTGGCGGCACAAAGCCGAATAAAATCTGCTCGGCTCAGGGTTGTCAGGGGGGATAGATTCAGAGTCAGAGCAACCATGGCAGGCGTTTGGACACTCCTAAACCATTCTTAGAATGAGTCTAATGGGACCTCAGGATTTGCCCTCTGCTCTTAACCAAGCCACATCTTAACTGGGGTGAGGGGCGAGTTTGGTCAGGCCAATCACCTGAGTGTATGCACCGCGGGCCTGGGTTACACCAATGGTGTGCTCAGCTTTTTCGATCATCGGGCGGCGTAAACTGACCACCAAAAACTGCGCCTGACGAGATTGCTGCCAGATCATATTGGCCAATTTTTCCACATTGGCCCCGTCCAAAAACATATCTACTTCATCAAAGGCGTAAAAGCTGGAAGGGCGGAATCGCTGCAGAGCAAAAATAAAGCTGAGGGCTGTCAAGGATTTTTCTCCTCCCGACATGGCGCTGAGACGGCGCACCGGCTTACCTTTGGGGTGGGCCACCAAGGTTAGACCGCCTGCGAAGGGATCCTCTGGGTTTTCCAATTCCAAATGACCATCCCCATCGGAAAGTTGGGCAAAGATGGTTTGAAAATGGCCGTTGACGGCATGAAAGGCATCCAAGAAGGCTTGCCGACGCAGGGTGGAAAAGTTCTCGATGCGCAGCAACAACTCGGTGCGCTCTTGGTGCAGGGTTTCCAGTTTGGCGCTGAGATCCCGCAGGCGAGCTTGGGTCTGTTCGTATTCGGCAATGGCCAGCATGTTTACCGGCTCCAGGGATCGCAATTGCTCTTCGATTTTGCGTTTTTGCCGCTGCAGCTCGTCTAAGGTCAGGGTGGCGGGCAAGTCGGGCAGCGGATCCGGCAGCTCTTGAACCACCGCTTGCAGTTGGGTTTGCAGTTGGGCCAGCAGAGCCTCTTTTTCCTGTTGTTGGGTGAGGGCGTTGTAGCGTTCCCACTCCAGGCGTTGGATTTGCTGTTGTTGGGCCCGCAATTGGAATTCTTGCCGATCCCGCTCTTGGCGCAGGTGGGAAAGTCGGGCCTCGATCTGGCTCATCTGTTGCCGTTGCTCGGCAAGGTGTTGCTGGATTTGGCCAAGGGTGGCTTGGGCTTGGACGATTTGCTCCTGCAGATAGGCTTGGCGCTGTTTGCTCTCCTGCAGGCGCTCCTGGTGGTGCTGGATTTGGGCCTGTTTCAGGTGTTGTTGGCCGGAGTTCTCCTGCTGTTGCCGCTCCAGTTGGGTCAGTTGCTGCTGCAGCTCTGCCAAGCGACTTTCTTGCTGCTGCACCGCCTGCTGCAGTTGCTGCCAATGCTGGTTCACCGGGGATCCCTCCAGTTGGCTGAGCTTGAGGGCGAGATCGGCTAGGCGCTGTTGCAAGGGATCCCAGCGCAGTTGAATCTGCTGGAGCCGCTGCTGGATCTGGTGGCTTTCGCTTTGCCTTTGCGCCAGGGATCCCTGCAGGTGTTGCAGGCGGGCCTGTTGCTTTTGGCAGTCGGCTTGGTGCCGCTCCAGATATTGCTGGGCTTGCAGGGCGTCTTGGCGAGCCAGGAGCAGGGCTTGGGCCAGTTGTTTTTCGCGGGCTTGGGCTGCTTGTAGGCGCAGGGTGAGGGCGGCCAGCAGTTCCTCCAGCTCGGCCAAGCGGGAGCGCAAGGCGGCCTCCTCGGAAGGTTCGCCGGCAGAAAAGTGGATCCCAGCTCGCTGGGGGGCGCTGCCGCCGGTCATGGCGCCCGAAGTTTCCAACAGCTCCCCTTCCAGAGTAACCATGCGGTGCTTGCCGATGTGGGGCTGGGCCAGCTCTAGGCTTTGGAAAACCAGGGTGGAGCCGAACACAAAGCCGAAAACATCCCGGTAGCGCTCTTCAAAACGCACCAAACGAATGGCGTAGTCGATCAGGCCGTCCAATTTCAGGGGGCTGGGGGGGCGGGTGGGCTGGAGCTTATTCAAGGGCAAAAAGGTGGCGCGTCCGGCTTTTTCCCGTTTCAAAAAGTTGACGGCGCTCACGGCCACGGTGTCATCCTCCACCACCACAAAGTGCAGCCGGTTGCCTGCTGCAACCTCCAGGGCCAGTTGATACTGGGGATCCACCTGCCCCAACTGGGCCACCAACCCCAAAACCCCCGGCAGACGGGCACTCAGGATGGCTTGGGTCGCTCGGGATCCCTGGGATTCTTGCAACACTTGGCGGCGGGTTTCCCATTTGTCCAGTTGCCGCTGCTTGGCGTGCAGCTCGGCGGCCAGGCGTTCGTGGGTGGCGCGATCCAACTCCAGGCTGGCCTGCAGTTGGGCCAGCTCTTGGGCCAAAGTTTGAACCTGAGCTTCCGACTGTCGGCAAGTGTGTTCCAGCTCGGCGGTGAGGGCCAGGTGGGATCCCAGCCACGCCTCGATCTGGGCAATCTCCGCTTGGATCTCTTGGCTTTGTCGTTCCAGTTGCCGTTGTCGCTCTTGCAGGCGAATTTGCTCCTGTTGGAGAGGCTCCTGTTCAGCGCGGAGTTCCTCAATGTGGCGGGTGAGGTAGCGCTGCTGTTTCACCCAGGCATCAGCGGATTGGGCTAGGGCGCGCAGCTGTTCGCGGCTCTGTTCCAAGCTAATTTGGGCTTTCTGAACCTGGGCCTGCAGGGATCCCTGGGCTTGGGCCAGTTGCTCTTGTTGGCTGTGCAGGTGTTCCAGCTCCGCCTGCAGATGCTGCTGTTGGGCTTGGCACTCCTGATGTAGGCGCTGCGCTTGCTCGATCTCCTCCTGCCAGGCTGCGATCTGTCGGCTGACCTGTTGCCGCTGTGCTTCGGCGGCGGCAATCTGGGCTTGCAGGTGCAGGTATTCCTCCTCTCCAAGGGCGTGGATGCGGCTTTGCAACTCGGCCAGGGCGGCTTCGGCCTGTTGCAAATGATCGTTCAAGGTCTGCACCTGAGCAGTGGCCTGCTCCTGAGTTTCCAGAAACCGCTGAATGGCCGCCTGGGTTTCTTCCACTTGGACTTGCAAATGCCGCCAAAGCAACACCTGTTGCTGCTGCCCCAGCGTTTGCAGCTGCAGCCGCAGTTGCTGATAGTGTTGGGCCTTTTCGCTCTCTTTGAGCAGCCGTTCTCCCTGGGCTTGCCATTCCTGTTCGATGAGCCGAAAACGCTCAATTTGTTCCCGCACCGCCTCCAGCTTGCTGTTGGCCTGGGCGATCTTGCGGTCGAAGGTGGCCACCCCCGCCAATTCGTCGATGATCTGCCGCCGTTCCTTGGGGTGCATGGAAATGATACTGGTGACATCCCCCTGTAAAACGACGTTGTAGCCGTTGGGGTAGATGTGCATCGCCTCCAGTTGTTCGTGCAGCTCGCTCAGGGTACAGGGCACATCGTTGATATAAAAGGTGCTGGTGTAGGGGAGAGAAAAGGACTCCGTCCCACTATCGCGGGCGAGCTCCTCAGCCTTTCCGGGCCTGACCCGCAGCCGGCGACTGACTTTCCATTCCCTGGGCTGGCCATCTTCTCCTGGCCCCAGCTCAAAGGTGACGGAAACGTGGGTTTCCACCTGCCGATTGCCGTTGAGGCTGCCGGAATGCACCAGATCCAACAGCCTTTCTGCCCGCATCCCTCGCGAGGACGATAACCCCAGCGCAAACAGGATCCCATCCAGGATGTTGGACTTGCCGGAGCCATTGGGGCCAGAAATAACCGTGAACCCCGGCAACAGGGGTATCGAGGTTGTGCTACCAAAGGACTTAAATCGGGTCAGCTCAATCCGCTTGACGTACATGACACCCCATATCTAGCGTGACCACCGGCAGATGATGGCAACAGGCTAGCATGGGTAGCAAAAACCTGTGCAGCCTAGGTCTCTAGGACAGCCTGGGATCCGCATCTGTGCTGACGAGCAGGTCGGCCTTTTGGAGAAGACGATGCACCTCCGCCCTCAGCTCCGGCCAGCGGTAGGTCAGTAAGTTTGCCTTGGAGATAAACAGCAGCCGGTATCCGGGTTTCAGGTTTGGGCACAGGGGGCGCAAGATTTCTCGCAACTGGCGGCGCAGCCGATTCCGCTTTACGGCAGATTTGCTCACCTTTCTGCCGATCACCAGCCCCACTTGGCTAGGGATCCCTTCGCACCCTGCGGGCATCGGCTGAAACAGCAGGGTCAAGCCTGCACCGGAACGACGTTGGCCCCCCTGGTAGAGCGCCTGAAAAGCTCGTCGGTCCCGCAATCGATGAGGAGCCGGCAACATTGGGCACCGAGGAGAGTCTGCCCCAGAAGTCAGCGAGTTTTGGGCTGCAACGCTCCAAAAAACCAAGACAAATCAAATCTCTGACCAAAGGGCTTAGGAAACCGCCAGGCGATAACGCCCCTTGGCCCGCCGTCGCCGCAAGACCTGACGCCCAGTTGCCGTTCGCATTCTGGCCCGAAACCCAGAAACCCGAATGCGTCTGCGATTGGTGCCACGAAGGGTACGCTGAGTCATGGTGAGAAGCCAACTTATGAATCCAAGATCATTTGCCAGAGCTGACCAGACCGAAATTAGCCCGCTTGAAACTGATCGTAGACGCTTAATCTTAGCAGACTCAATGGAAAATTGCTAGATTGGCTACCCCGCGCCGAGCAGTTAAATTGGGAATCCCGAAGCTCCTGTCGAGGAAGCCGCCGCTGTTTCCTCTGGGCTTCTGCTGTGTCGCTCTGAGTGTGTGGTGTGGATATTTCCCTGGATCAGCTCTGGGATGAAGCCCTGTGTCATCTGCAGGTGCAGCTCAGCCGCCCAACCTTTGAGGCTTGGATCAAAACGGCGCGGGCTGAATCGTTGGTGGACAACCGCCTCACCATCTGTACCCCCAGCGAATGGGCACGGGGCTGGCTGCAGAAGCACTACGCTTCCACCATCACCGAGGTGGTGCAGCGGGTAGCCGGGATCCCTTTGCAGGTGGAGTTTTCCGTTTCCCCCCACGCTTCTGTCGAGGCAGAACCCCCTTCAAGGGCGATTTCCCCAACATCGGGCAGAGCCGGCAGCTTACCTGCCTCCACCACCCTAGGACTGGAAGTCGGCGGCAGCCTGCCCATGCGGGCGCCGGATCTCAACCCCAAGTATTCCTTCTCGCGGTTTGTGGTTGGCCCCAACAACCGCATGGCTCACGCTGCAGCTCTGGCTGTGGCCGACAAGCCTGGGCGCGCCTACAACCCCCTGTTTCTCTGCGGTGGGGTGGGTCTGGGCAAAACCCACCTGATGCAGGCCATTGGCCACTACCAACTGGAGGCCAATTCACGCGCCAAGGTCTTCTACGTGTCCACCGAACGGTTTACCAACGATTTAATCGATGCCATCCGGCGAGACAGCATGCAGTCTTTCCGGGAGCACTATCGGGATGTGGATATTTTATTGGTGGATGACGTTCAATTTATCGAAGGCAAAGAGTACACCCAAGAGGAGTTTTTTCACACCTTTAATACGCTGCACGAGTCCGGCAAACAGATCGTACTGGCCGCCGACCGCTCTCCTCATCTGATCCCGCGTCTGCAGGAGCGGCTTTGTTCTCGTTTCTCCATGGGTTTGATTGCGGAAATTCAATCGCCCGATATCGAAACCCGCATGGCCATTCTCAAGAAGAAAGCCGAGTACGAGGGGATGAACTTGCCCGCCGACGTGATCGAGTACATTGCCACCACCTACACCAGCAACATCCGCGAGCTGGAAGGTGCCCTGATCCGCGCCGTCGCCTATGTTTCCATTTCTGGCTTGCCGATGAGCGTGGAGACGATTCAGCCCATCCTCAATCCCCCCAGCGAGCCGAAAGAGATCACCGCCGACATGATTACCGATGTGGTCTGTGAAGAATTCGGCATCGACCGAGACAGTTTACTGGGATCCTCCCGCAAGCGCGACATCAGCCAAGCACGGCAAATTGCCATGTTCTTGATGCGCCACTACACCAACCTCAGCCTGCCCAAAATTGGCGACTACTTTGGGGGAAAAGATCACACCACCGTCCTCTATAGCTGTGAAAAGGTCAGTCAGCTACAGCGGCAAAGTCTGCAATTTGAACGGCAACTGCAAAAATTGGTCGAGCGCTTGCGGGTGGTTGCCAACAGCCGTAGCAGCTAGGCTTTCTGTTGTCGCTGGGCCGTCTTTGAGGTGTTGTTGCCGCGCTGTGGAGCACCTCCAGCCTTGCCCGTCTGCGTGGAGAATCCCTCGGAAAGCGGCTACAGTAGGGACGCGATGCATGGGGTTGCAGGCGGTGAGACAGTCTGGCAAAGGGCTTCCCCTGGGTATGCTGCTCCTCTGGGCTGGACTGGTGCCTGGGTGGCCAGTTTGGGCCAATTCCACGCAAGCCAGCATTCAGGATCCGGCGCCAGCCACGCTCTCAGCCGCTTTGGATTTGGGCTTGGATAGCCAACTTTTGGAAGGCAGCCCCGTGTTGCGCCGCTGGCTGCAAAACCCGCCCCATCTCCTGGAAGAAATCCGCAACACCCCTGTCTTGCCCACGCGCTTGCAGGCCGGTTTCGAGTCCTCTTCTCACTGGCGAATCAGCCTACAAGACTTGCGTCTGGGAGATCGCCTCACCCTCAGCGGTGACTATCGCCAATCTTCCGAACATCCCGAAGTGCGCCAGTACGGGTCGGAAATGCGTTACTTTCTGGCCCCCATGGGATCCCGTTTTAATCTGGCGCCACAACTGGGGTATCGGGCTTTGGAACAAAAGAACCGCAGCCTCAGCGGAGTTAGCTATGGGGCTTTTGCCGTTTTGGCCTTGGCTCCGGGAGGTGTAGATTTGACCGGCAGCTACAGTTGGGTTGCCCCCCAGGAGCCGGAAGAAGGACAGGCCACCCTGGCGGAGCTCACTGCTGCCTACGCCATTAGCCCTTCCTTTCGTCTTTCTGCTCGCTATAGCCTGCGCAACTCGACCTTGGATCGGGAGTTTAGCTTTGGCGTTGGGCTGGAGTGGATCCCCTAGCCTGCGCTCTCGCCCTCACTCCCAGGCCCTCTCCCGGTGGAAGAGGAGGGCTGGGGATCGACGCGACTTGGATTTGGGTGATGGCTCCGCTCTGGACTCAATGAATGGCCACCTCAACCCAGCCCAGATCAGAGGCGCACTGCCCGCACAAAGGCCACCCAACCCAAGCTGAGATAACGCTC
The DNA here is from genome assembly GCF_047461635.1 of Synechococcus sp. W55.2. Taxonomy (NCBI): domain Bacteria; kingdom Bacillati; phylum Cyanobacteriota; class Cyanophyceae; order Synechococcales; family Synechococcaceae; genus Synechococcus; species Synechococcus sp. W55.2. Next base: position 9,461 of record NZ_JANSHM010000022.1, read on the forward strand.
CAACTGCAGCCCCACCTGTTGAAGGTGCTCGCGCAACTGGGTTTCCGAGAAAAAATGAAGGCCGGTGGCTTCCAGCCATTGCTGCACCATCTGCCCCCATCCCTGTACCTGCTGGCTGTGCATCGAGACAAAGGCCCCTCCCGGTTTCAAGACGCGGGCAATTTCCCGCAAACAGGGATCCAAAGGCAATTCGTTCAAGGTGGCCCCGCTGATCACCGCCCCAAAAGTTCCGGAGGCGAGGGGAAGCTGTTCAGCCCGAGCCCGCATCAGGCTGTAGTGCTGCCAGTGGGGCTGCGCTTGTTGAGCGGCTTCCGCCAATACCCCTGCTGCATTGTCCAGGCCGATCACCGTCCGTTGTGGATCCTTGGCCAGGAGCAAGCGGCTCCAGTACCCCCCGGCAGTGCCCAAATCCAAGATGGGATCCCCCTCCCCCACCAACTCGGCCAGCAGTTGACTCTCCCGCTCGCTCCCAAAGCTCTCTCCCGTCAGCAGCGACAGGGCCCAGGGCCGCCAGAGGCGATCGTAGCCCCAGGCAAACCCAGGCAGATGGGCAATGGCTTGGGCCGGCGTGAGATGCAGGTCCGATGAGCTGCCGATAAAATCCACAGCCCCAGAAGCGGTGATGGGGTAAATTTGGCCACAACTGGGACAATAAACCCGATCTGCCACGGATCCCTGTTCCCGCCCTGGTGATTGGGTCAACCCTTCCCGACCGCAGCTCAGGCAGCGATAAAGGTGAACCGGCAAAGCAGAGAGCGAAGAGAGCATGCGACAGCCCAACGCAACCCAAAACTCGCGAGGAAAAGGGGGCAGCTGCCGGGATCCAGCCCCAACAACCCCCCCAGTTGTCTATCTGGCAATGGAGATGGGATCCCTTAGACCAACTTTGGACTCCGTCCCGCTTCCGCAAGTGGACTGGGCAGGCCGACCTTCTCCGGGATGGGCACATACTCTGAGACAATCGCCCGGAATTCGTCGCCATCCAGGGTTTCCCGTTCCACCAAGGTATCGGCCAATCGATCCAGCAGAGGGCGGTGCTCCAGCAAAATCTGCTTGGCCTTCTGGTAGCAGCTCTCCAGGATCTGCCGCACCTGGCGGTCGATCTTGGCGGCCACATCCTCCGAGTACTCGACGCGGTTCATCCAGCCGCCGCCCAAGAATACCTCGTTGTTGGGGGGATCCAACATCAAGGGCCCCAGCTCGGACATGCCAAAGCGGGTCACCATCTGCCGCACCAGATTCGTGTTCTGCTGTAGGTCGTTGCTGGCTCCGGTGGTCACTTCGGAGTAGCCGAAGACGATCTCTTCAGCCGCCCGACCGCCAAAGCCCACCACCACCCGATCCAGCAGCCAAGCGCGGCTGTACATGCCGGAGTCGATCTGCTCTTCGTTGGGCAGTTGCTGGGCAAAGCCACCCGCGCCGCCGGAGCGGGGAATGATGGTCACCTTGTTCAAGGGATCTGCATGGGGCAGCAGCGTCATCAGCAGGGCATGGCCGCACTCGTGGTAGGCGATCAGGCGCTTGCTCTTGCCGTCCAACAGCGGGGGCTTGGTCAGGCCGATGGTGATGCGGTCGATGGCATCGTCAATGTCTTGGTTGGTGATGGCCATGCGCTGACGGCGGGCCGCCAAAATGGCCGCTTCATTGAGCAGATTGGCCAGATCCGCACCGGCAAAGCCGGGGGTACGGCGGGCAATCGCCTCCAGGCTGACCTCTTCCGCCAGCTTCTTGTTGCGGGCATGCACCCGCAAGATCTCGTAGCGCCCCTTGAAACTGGGCCGATCCACCGTAACCTGGCGGTCGAAGCGGCCCGGACGCAAGAGAGCGGCATCCAACACATCAGGGCGGTTGGTGGCGGCAATCACGATAATGCCGGTGTTGCCCTCAAAGCCGTCCATCTCCGTGAGCAACTGGTTCAGGGTTTGCTCGCGTTCGTCGTTGCCACCGCCGATGCCAGCCCCCCGCTGCCGGCCCACCGCGTCGATCTCGTCGATGAAGACGATGCAAGGCGCATTCTCCTTGGCCTTCTTGAAGAGATCCCGCACGCGAGAGGCGCCCACCCCGACAAACATTTCCACAAACTCAGAGCCGGAAAGGCTGAAAAAGGGCACTCCTGCCTCGCCGGCAATGGCCTTGGCCAGAAGGGTTTTGCCCGTCCCCGGCGGCCCCACCAACAACACACCCTTGGGGATCTTGGCCCCCACCGCTGTGAAGCGCTCCGGCTTCTTCAGGAAGGTGACCACCTCTTGCAATTCTTCTTTGGCCTCTTCGATGCCGGCCACATCGTCGAACTTAACGCCGGTTTTGGCTTCCATCTGGAAGCGGGCCCGCGATTTGCCGAAGTTCATCGCCTGCCCAGGGCCGCCCGCTCCGCCACCGGCACGCCGCAGGAAAAAGAACAACCCCCCCAACAACAACAGCGGGATCACCAGGTTGCCCAGAAGCGCCCAAAAGGCGCTGCCATTGCGGGTGGGCACCACGCCCACTTCGATCCCCTGCTCGGTGAGGCGATCCACCAGTTGCGGCACGGTGTTGGGCAGCAGGTTCACTCGGTAGCGGGTGGAATGCTGGGTCTGGGGATCCACAGCCGTAACTTCAGCTACCAGATTGTTGTCCGTGAGGCGCACATCCGTAACCCGCCCCTCCTCGACGTAGCGCAAAAAGCGATCGTAGGTGAGGGCCGAGGCCAAAGCTGCATGGGCGGGTGCAGGCTGCAGCACCAGGCCGGATCCCTGCCAGAGACAAAAGCCCAGCATGAGGGCGATCAACCAGCGCTGGGGAGATAGAGGCTTGTTCATAGGGAAGAGAACGCTCGGTTATTAAAAGTCCTTTAACAAACTTAACCTGTCCCTCCTGGAAGGCACAACCCTACCCCCGCAAGGATGAGCTCCTGAGGGATCCCTGCCCCATCCGATGCCCGCCACCAGCCTGCAATTAGGCCGAGCCGGGGGATCCCAGCCGATCCAGCCCATAGACGCGCCGCCACATAGAGTCGGCCAGAGAGGCCGGCAGCAGCCGCATCAGCCCCAACGCCACCTTGCCCCCTGTGAAAGCAGTGTAGCGGTCGGAAGGGTGAGGATCCGTCATCGCCCTCAAGATCGGCTCCACCACCTTCTCCACCGGCCAGGCCATTTTGTTAAACGAGCTGGCCAGCTCGGCAGTCTTGTCCAAGATCGCTTTGTAGGGGCCATTGGGGTTGACAACGGCAGCAAAGGTTTCTTCCGCCACGCGGCCAAACTCGGTGGCTACCGGCCCCGGCTCGATCAAGATGACCTTGATGCCGAAGGGGGCCACCTCCACCCGCAACGCATCGCTGAGGGCCTCCACAGCAAACTTGGTTGCGTTGTAAACGCCACTGAAGGGCATCGACATCTGGCCGGCCACCGAGCTGAGGTTGAGGATGCGGCCACTGCCCCGTTCCCGCATTTGGGGCAAGAGGGCACGGGTGAGAGCATGCAGGCCAAACACATTCACCTCAAACTGGCGCCGCATGGCCGCCACATCCACCTCTTCCACCGGCCCCATCTGGCCATAGCCGGCGTTGTTCACCAGGATATCCACCCGGCCAAAGTGATCCAGAGCCTTTTGGGCCAGCGCCTCCACCTGGGCCGTATCGGCCATGTCGGTGGGCACCACCAGCGCCTCCGCTCCCCGACTCTCCACCAAGTCTTTGACGTTTCGCAGCAGCCCTTCCCGGCGGGCCGCCAGCACCAAGCGAGCCCCGCGTTTGGCCGCCTCCAGAGCGACTGCTTCCCCAATTCCAGCAGAGGCACCAGTAATCAGCACCACCTGATTTGCAAGTGAAGGCATGGTTTCTTTTATCCAAACTCTCCACCATCCTAGAAGAACGACCGGGATCCCTGGAGAGGGGCAGCCTCGCCTTCCGAACTTCTGGATTCGGCATCCGGTATTATGGCTATGATGGGGTGAGCCCAAAAAACAGCCGGGACAAAGCCCGATGGACAAGCTTCCTCTTGGGCTGAGGTCTTGCGGCGCTTTGACCAAAGTCTAAAGTGTAGAGAATGGGGTATAGGGTGCAGCGACTGTGAAGTACTTCTGCAGACGAATTGGCCGAGGTCGATCTCTGTCGCCGGAAGAGCGCTGGGCCGTTACCGAGGCCCGCTTGGCTCAATTGCTCAGGGCAGCGGAAGCCAACTTGCGGGCCAATTCTGAGTTGCGGCAGCAGCAGCAGGAGCAGCAAAAGCAACTGGAAGCCGAGCGCCGCCACAGCGAAGCCCTGAGAGACTCGACCGCCGATTTGCGCACCAGCGTAATGGAGCTGCGGGAAGGACAGGCTCTTTGGCAGAGCCATGTGGAAGAGCTGCGCTCTTGTCTGCGGGAGCTGCTCAAGGAACAAAGCGAACTGGTGCAGATTGTTGCCCAGCAGCAGCACATCCTGAAGGATTGTCAGGAAGTCATCCGCGCCATGCTGGAGCAAATGCGAGATGACCACCGAGACTTCCGCTCTGCCATTAGCATTTTGCTGGAGGAGCTGCACCAAACCGTGCGCTGTTTGGTTATCAGGTCAGGTGGCACCCTACCCAAGCCCGTTCGCCATCCCGAAGTGCCGGAGACGGATCCCGGCTTCCCGCCGACCGATTCTGCCTCGCCTGGGGAAGGCTCTCCGTCCTAGCGGCAGTAGCTATCCTGCCTCGGCTTCCGGCAGCCACTGCGGCCAGAACAGGCGCAACTCCCTGACCCGCTCCCCTTTGACCAGGAGGGATCCGTCCCCGGATCGGCTTTGCAGCGGGATGTCAGCAGGCGAGAAGGAGTACATCCGTTCGGACTCCGTGAGCACATCCAGTTGCAGATGGGGATGCTGCTCCAAATCGGGGGGGAGACCCACCAAGCTCGCCAAGCCATCTCCCCGGTCGGAGAAGTGAAAGGCCGGCACGCCCACTTGACCCCGCTCCAGGATGGGGATCTCGCTCAGGGGCAAGCGCTTCAGGTGGCCCGACCGGCTGGCCAGAACCAGGATCCCTTGCGGGGGCAGCAGCGCCATACCAACTATTCGCTCGGCGCGCCCCAAACGCAGGGCCGGCGATCCCATAGCCGCTCGACCCATCAGGGGAATCTGTTGGACATCCAGCCGCAGCACCCGTCCTCCTGAAGTCGCCAGAGCAACGCTGTAGCCTTGGCAGCCGGGATCCCAAAGGGCTGCCCAGCCCAGCTCATCTCCCTCTTTTAGCTTTAGGACGGTGGATCCCCGTTGGGTAAGGCCCATCAACTCTGCCAGGGCCAGCCGCTTGATCCGCCCCTGCCGGCTGAGCACCACCAAACTTGCCTTGCCCGGATCCGGAGCCAACGTGAAGGTGGCGACGATCGGCTCAGGGTTGGGAAGAAGGGTAACCAGAGGCACCCCCCGTGAGGACCCAGTGCTGAGGGGGATCCCTTCGATGGGCAGGGTGAAAGCTTTGCCGCCGGCGGTGAGCACCAAGATTTCCTGCTCCAGCGTGACGCATTCCAGGCCGACCAGCACATCTTCCCCCAGTTCCCGTTGCGCCGGGTTGCTGCGGGAGCGACGGCTAGGCAGAGGCAGGCGGCGCACATAGCCCTTGCGGGTGAATTGCAGCAAGAAGTGGGTCTCTTCCGTCTCTTCGCCGCTGGGGATTTGGGCCACTTCCGCTTCCAGCTCCGAGGCCGAGAGGATCTGGGTGCGCCGGGGATCCCCGAAGGTCTTTTTCAGGTGTCGCAGCTCTTTTTTCAGGTAGTTCAAGAGCTTGCGGCGGTCGCTGAGTAGCCCCTGCAGTTCTTCGATGCGGGTCTGCAACTGGGCATGTTCCTGATGCAGCCGTTCCCGCTCCAATCCCGTCAGGCGACGCAGAGGCATGGCCAAAATCGTCTCTGCCTGCTGGGGGGTACAGCCCAGGCGAGTTTGTAATTGGGCTTTGGCCGTGGTGCCATCGGGCGCTTGCCGCAGCAGCTCGATCACCCCCTCCAGATCCGCCAACGCCAGCAACATTCCTGCCACCTCTTCCGCCTTGCGCTGCACCTGCTGCAACTCGGCACGGAACATCCGGTTGAGGGTGGCCTCGCGAAATTGCAAAAAGTGCTGCAGGATGTCCTTGAGGCTGAGCTGCCGCGGTTCCCCGTTCACCAAAGCCAGCAGGATGGCCCCGAAGTTGCTTTGCAAAGGGGTGAGCTTATACAACTGCTGCAAAACCGCCTGCGGGTTGGCTTCTCGCTTGAGCTCCACCACCACGCGAATGCCGCTGCGATCCGACTCATCCCGCAGATCGGCGATGCCGCTGATGCGGTCTTGGTTGGCCAGCTCGGCCACTTTTTCGATCCAGGCGGCTTTGTTCACCTGATAGGGAAACTCGCTGATGACTAGAGCAGGCCGCCGGTGGCGTCCTTTGCCCGGCTGGATCTCCTCAAATCGGGCTACCCCCCGCAGGGTGATGGAACCGCGCCCGGTGAGGTAGGCTTCGCGGATCCCTTGGGTGTCTAAGATTTGGCCGCCGGTGGGAAAATCCGGCCCTGGGATCCACCGCAACAGTTCCTCAGGGCTGAGGTCGGGATGGTCGATCAAAGCCAACAGGCCATCCACCACTTCCCCCAGGTTGTGGGGTGGGATATTGGTGGCCATGCCCACGGCAATGCCGGAAGAGCCGTTGAGCAGCAAAATGGGCAATCGGGCCGGGAGAACGGTGGGCTCCGCCTGGGATCCGTCGAAATTGGGCATGAAATCGACAATCGCTTCCGATACCTGCTCCAGAAGCGCTGTGTGGCTCAGCTCCGCCAGCCGACACTCCGTGTAGCGCATAGCTGCCGGCGGGTCATCATCCACAGAGCCGAAGTTGCCGTGTCCCGCCACCAGAGGATAGCGGCTGGAAAAGTCTTGTGCCATGCGCACCAGCGCGTCATAAACTGCCTGATCCCCGTGGGGGTGATATTTCCCCAGCACATCCCCCACCACCCGTGCGCATTTGCGGTAGGGGCGATCCGGCGTCAGGCCCAGCTCGTGCATGGCGTAGAGGATGCGGCGGTGTACCGGCTTGAGGCCATCCCGCACATCCGGCAAGGCCCGCCCCACGATCACGCTCATGGCGTATTCCAGGTAGGAGCGCTGCATCTCCCCCTGCAAATCGGTCACAATCACCCGACCCAGACGGGATCCCCCACCCGAGCCAAATCCCAGTCCGTCGAGAGTCAGTTGCTGAGTCATGGCACACAGGAGCGGAACGCTTTCCAGGTTACTCTAGCCGCTTCTGCGGCCCCTGCGAGAGGGATCCCATCTCATCCCATCTCACATCCCATCTCAATAGAGATAGAGAAGAAGCGAAGAAGTTGAGAGCAGACCGAACCCCGCAACTCCCGCCTCGTGCTATGACTTGAAGCGGCAGCACCCACCGCAACACCACTATGGCCGATACCCCGATCCGTTTTGGCACCGACGGCTGGCGAGCCGTGATCGCAGATGGCTTTACTTTCCAAAACTTGACCGTTGCAGCCCAGGCCAGCGCCCAAGTGTTGGCCCGCACCTACCCCGGCGAAGGGATCCTGGTCGGCTACGACAACCGCTTTCTTTCGGAACGCTTTGCCGCCCACGTTGCTGAGGTGGTGGCCCGCCTGGGGATCCCGGTCTATCTCTCCACCACAGTGGCCCCAACGCCGGCCTTTAGCTGGGGTGCTAAGGAGCGAGGCTGCCATGGCGCTTTGGTGATCACCGCCAGCCACAACCCCCCCCACTATTCCGGCCTCAAGGTCAAGGGAGGATTTGGTGGCTCCGTGCCGCCGGAAGTCACTGCCGCCATCGAGCAGGATATGCGCCACCTGCAACCTCTTGGATCCCACAAGGCCCCCATCCACACCTGGGATCCCTGGCCCGGCTACCTGGCTCAGCTCAGCCGCTTTGTGGATCTGGAAAAGCTCAAGGGATCCCCGGCCAAGATTTGGGTGGATGTCATGTTTGGCTCTGGCGCTGGCGGCCTCAAGCGCCTCTTGGGGGAGAAGGTCATTGAGTTGCAGGCGCATCGGGATCCCTTGTTTGGGGGATTTCCCCCCGAGCCCTTGCCCCAAAACCTGCAGGCTTCTGCTCAGATCATCGCGGCGGATCCCGCCCCCTTGAAAATGGGTTTGGTCTTTGATGGGGATGCCGACCGCATTGCGGCTCTCGATGGGCAAGGCCATTTCCTCAGCCCGCAGATCCTGATCCCCATCTTGATCGACCACCTGGCCGGGCGACGCGGCTTGCGGGGCGAGATTGTCAAAACCATCAGCGGCTCCGAACTGTTTGTTAAAGTTGCACAGCACTATGGCCTACCGGTTACGGAAATGCCGGTGGGCTTTAAGTACATCGCCGAGCGCATGATGAGCACCCAGGTGCTCTTGGGTGGAGAGGAATCGGGCGGCATCGGCTACCTGGGCCACATTCCCGAGCGGGATGCTCTGCTTTCGGCCCTCTATCTCATCGAAGCGGTTACGGAAACCGGCCAAGATCTCAGCGCCCTTTACCGAGCTTTGCAGGAACGGGAAGGGTTCACCTCTGTTTACCTGCGCCGCGATCTCCACCTCGCCGATCAAAATCAACAAACCCAGCTCTTCCAGCGGCTGCAAAAGGATCCCCCGCTTGAGATTTTGGGGCAGAAGGTGATCAAACATTTCGACAAAGATGGCCACAAGTTCACCCTCGCCAACGGCAGTTGGGTGATGATTCGCGGCAGCGGCACCGAGCCTCTGCTGAGGTTGTACTCAGAAGCGAAAGACCTAGAAGCAGTGAACGCCCTCCTGGATTGGGCAGCAACATTGGCAGCTTAGTTCAGATCCGAGTACCAAGCCCTACGATACTGATCCGAAAAGCACGGACTAAGCGCGCCCAGCCCCTGAGGAGACACGCTGGGGACTTTGGATTTGATGTGATCAGTTCCATCACCCCCTCCTAGCTTTGCACAGATTTCTTAGAGGCGATATTTGCTACTCGACTTTGACCGCTGCAAACTTCTGAGCTGCAATTGGGGGAGTCGAAGAGTTAGTAACCGTTACCAGTGCAGCAAAAGAAAAGCCGATTGGGTGTAGCTCAACAGTCTCACCCAAGATGGTCTTGGACATTCATACAAGCCAGGCATGTATCGTCTACTTAACTGTAATGTTCACACGTGCCTGCGCCGAGATAGGAGGACTAGAAGAGTCCGTAACAGTCACCAATGTCAAGAGAGTAGAGCCAATGGGAGGAGCGTCTGTGGTGTCTGGACACTGCACCTTGATTGCCCCCGTTAGCCTGTCAAACGAAAAGCCAGCTGGCGGTGGAGGTTCAGGCTCTGCCTTGAAAGTTAGGGGGCTAAGGACTCCACCTTGGATGGTAATTTCTGGACTTACGATGACTAGCTTACGAAGGTTGTTGGTGCAATCTACTGAATCTCTATATTTAAGCTGGATAGAACCTACAGCTGATTTCACAGGAATCACAAAGTTAATATCACTGGTCAGGAAGTTGCTGGCAGTAGTTAAGGATGGGTTAAGCTTAATAGTGATGGAGCCAGTGAATACCCCGCCCGTTAGTCGAATAACTCCGAATTCTTGAGGCCCTTTGCTACCTTCCTTAAAGAGGAGAGTAGAGGTCGAAACAGTGAACGGAGCGCCCGCCCCAAAGGGGTTAGGAGTTCCGCTGACATCCAAAACAACCTGCCCACCAATCGGAGGGGCTGCGAGTTCGACCCTGACAACCTTGGTAGCCCCAACTATGTCATTATTGAGAAACTCTATCGTCGAAGGGGTAACCGTAATGGTAGGCGGCGCTTTCTGCAATACCTTAACCGGCACAAGAACATTCACACTGCCCACCGGGTAATTGACAGCTGTTGTGGCAGGGTCGCGGGTAACTATTATGGTGGCATTGCCTTCCTGAGTGGCCGGGATCAAACGGGTTAATGTAACTGTGGGCTTATCCTCGGATCCCGGTGGAATGACAACAGTTACGAAAGAGGCAGCTGTTGTAGAAACACCCACCACCTGTGGGTTATTGCTTTCCACCTTCAACACCAAACTGCCATTAGCAGGAGCTTTGGAAGGCGTAAGGGTTATAGTTTCGGTAGAACCAACAGTTGTGCCTTCCGCAAACACAACTTTTTCCGGCGTAACGCTAACTTTCTCAACAGGGAACGGAGTGGGGGGAGGAGGAGGGAAAGGAGTAAAAGGAACAGGGATCTCCGCCTTAATGGTGGGAACAGGAGCAGGAGAGGGAATCGGAGGAATGGTTGGGGCTGGGAGAGGAGGTTGGATAGCAATGGTAGGAGTTGGTAAAGGGATCCCTGGGGCTATAGGAGGTAAACCCACCTCAGTGCCTCCGGTAGGCACGCTAGGAGTTTGAGGGGGGATTATTGGCCCAGGAAGAAGGCTGGTTACGCTCCTATCCTCCTTTGCCTGTTGGCAGCCAATCAAACTGGCTGTGGTGAAGAAAACAGCCCAGATACTGCCCAAAGTGTGCAACCAATCCTTCTTGATCTTCATCTCCTCGCACCTTCACTCACCAAGTTGACATTGCAGAGTTGGCCGAACTCGCAGCGAATAACACCGTTACGGATTAACCACCAGATTGATGGGAGGAGCTGCACTGGGTAGAGTCTGATTGTTCGACACAAATAGCAGCGGCAATGTGTAGATCCCAGGAGCCGTTGCTTGAATGGAGACGTTCACCTCGCAAGTAGCACCTGCTGCCAGAACTCCGCCCGAAAGGTTGATGATCCTTGTTCCCGGTATTGCGCCCAAAGTGCCCCCGCAGGTATTTGGATTGGCAATGCCGGCAGGTGTGGGAGGATTGGCCACGACCAGCCCCTCTGGCAAGACTGCCTGGAAGCTGAGACCACTCAAGGGAATAGCGCCAGCCACTCGGTTACCGACTACAAAGGTGAGGGTAACAGGTGTATTGACCGGCGCTGGATTGGGCAGTAGGAAGCGAGCAAACAGGGGCGAGGGTCCCACAGGAACCGGCGTTGGCACAGGAGTGGGGCCTGAGGTAGGCGTAGGTACAGGCGGCAGAGGAGTAGGAGTTGGAGTGGGAGTTGGCTGAGGAAGGTTGCCACAGGGTGGAATTGCAGAGCCGCGAACCTCGCTTCGAGTTTCCCCTGGATTGAAAATTGAGTCATCAACCCGCAAAACTTGTCCAAAAGCATCTCTAATAGTTAGGACAAAAACAATGTCATCTCCTGTCAGTATTTCTTGGTTCTCGATCCTCCTACTTCCCTTTGAAAAAATCCTCAAGTCATCGAAAAACCTAGGATCCGTTGGAAACGTGTAGCTAAAGTTGAAGCCGTTAGCATCAGTGAACGTGTTGCCTCTCCCAATCAGCAGGTTCCTAAACTGACTCAGGGCCTCAGGCCGGATTACGCTGGTAACATCCGTTCCACAAGTGATGTTCAAGACCTGAATGTCTACACTCGCAATTGTTCCTCGGACAATCAGGTTGGTCAAGTCCACTCTGTAAGAGAGCGATGCAGACGGCTGATCGACATCAAAACCACCCCCCGGCCCAAATTGCGGCGGATCCGGTAAGTCGGGCTGAATGGGCGGCGGCGTGATGGGGGCGAAGTCCGGCCCGGGGCGAAAGGTGATGGGCGTGAGGTTGGGTGAAATGGTAGGGGCAACCGCCACCGGAGGGGGTGTAGCTCCGTCGGCAGTCAAGAGGGGCGGCAGCCCACCAGTAGTCTCGCTGCTACAACCAGTGACCAGGGCCAGCGAAGCCCAAGTTACCAGAAGGGAAAGGCCACCGCCGCCAAGGGCTGAGCCAGAACGTCGTTTCATTGGGGAAGTCTCCACTCACTCACACCACAGCAAATCTTTCCGACAGCGTCCAGCCGGGATCCACTGAATTTACCCCTGTACATTGACAAGCAAGATTACGAGGTATCCCGTTTGAAAGGGGGATGACTGCTGTTAGTTCTACTGCATTCCAGGGCGTTGTCAAGCGACCGGCAGAGCAAATCCAAGAAATTTTTCCGGAAATGGCCCATCCCCTAGATATGGGGTATCATAGCCTCGAGCAGGGGCGGCCAGCTTACCTGTAGCGTTGGGGTTGGGTGCCTTTCCCTCCATTTTGTGTGTGGATTTCCCCAGATTAGGGTGTGTGAGGAAGTGCCTTATGAACTTCAAAGGTCGCTCATTAGCGGTTTTGTGTGGAGTCTTGCTGCTAGGCGGCTGCGGCGAGGTTAATGAGTCCCCGACCTTGCCTGGGCCCGTCCAGGTGGATCCCACGGCGTTTGTCTCGGCGCAGGAGTACCGCTTTACCCCCGGCTCGGTGCTGGAGACCACCAGCCTCCGGTTGGACTACGTCAATCCGAGGTTTGACAATGGGATCCCTGTGCGCACCAACCCCCTCCAAGGCAGCGGTGAAGCTCGCATCGCCAATGTTGAAGCCCGCATCTTGCCTGTGAACGAGATCCCAGCCAGTGACTTGACGATTGACTCCACCCTTCGCTCCAGCACCCTGGCCATCCAAATTGGGCGAACCACACCGCTGGTGAATCTTATTGCCTTCGGCCCTAATGACGGCAGGCTATCTACGCAATTTAATATCGCCGGGCTGGTTGCAGTTTCAACCCTCCCCAACGACCAGCGCATTCGGGTGAATACCACCTTCAGGACTATCCGAGATGACGGCACTGTTTTAACGCTCACCGTGCGCCGCATTTTGGTGAACAGGAATGGCAACCAAGTTGTCCTAGAGGGAGATTCTTCTCTCATTGTCCGCACCACGGGGGTACTCTATGAAGATCCTGGCCCAGGTGGCAACCCGCCAGCAGGAAGCTTCGTGAACCCAACAGAAGGAGTATCTGCCATTCTCCAGACAGGTAGTTTCTCCGCCAGCTTTGTGGTGCGGCAGCGGGGGGTTGCGGGCGACGGCACTCCTGAGGATGCCTTGGCTCTGTTTGCACGCCTAAACTTCCGGCCCAACCAGGCGGAGATTGTCTATCGTCCTGCCCAGGTGGGTACGCAGTCGGTACTGTTCGCTCCGGATCCGACTCGGCCCAACATCTTGCCCAACCAGTTGGTGCGTATCCGGCGCCTGTTGAACGGTCGTGTTCAAGCGGAGTTTGATCCGGCCAACACCAGCACAGTTCTCAACTTTGTGCAGGTCAGCCCGCCACCGCGACCTTTCCCCACGCCGATTCCCCAGTTACCTGTTCCCACTCGTCCGGGTGCCCCAACAGTCTTTGATTACTTTTTCTCCTTGCGCACGGAGCGTTCTACAGGTACCTTACCCGGCTCGCCCGTGGAAGGAAGCAACCCTGAGCCCGTTATCCTTCAGGGCATTGTGCCCACCACAGGAGATTTCGTCTTCCGTACCCTGGCCGGAGCACAATTGGCGGGGCCGTTTAACCGGCTTGATATTGGTGGGGGAACACAAAGAGGAAATCTGAACCTTGTCTTCGATTCAACGACCTCTGCTGAGCGCATTTCCGGCCAGTGGTTTTTGGAACAAGAGTTCCCCACCGGCAACGTTGAAGGCGGTACGGAGGATGAACCAGGAAATGATGCTAGCCAGGAAGGGGCCATTTTGATCATCCGTGGGTTCTTTGAGGGAACTGAGGTGCGGCTGTAACCCAGGCAACCCGTTTGATCCCAGAGCAGGGATCCGCTCTGGCTTGGCCTTTTCGTCGGTCAGAGCTTGGGTAGATCGCTGAGCACCACCTGTGCGCAGTTGTGGCCAGGGATCCCGGTCACTCCGCCTCCTGGGTGCGCCCCTGAGCCGCAGAGGTAAAGGCCGGGAATGGGGGAGCGATAGTCGGCCAGGCCGGAGATGGGCCGCAGGTTGTAGCTTTGATCCGGCGTCATTTCCCCGTGAAAAATGCTGCCCCCCACAAGGCCGAAGCGGGCCTCCAGATCCACGGGCGACAACATCTGCCGTGCGATCACGGCGTTTTTAACGTTGGGGGCAAATTGGGCAATTTTGTCGATTACCCGATCGGCAAATTCTTCCCGCAGGCCATCGTTCCAATCTCGCCCTTTGGGTTGGTAAGGCACAAACTGGCAGAAGCAGGAGAGAATGTGCTTGCCTGGGGGAGCCATTGTCGGGTCGGTGGGGGATTGGCTGTAGATCTCGATAAACGGATCCCGGGAAGGGATCCCGTATTTGCAATCATCCCAAGCCCGCTCCAGATAGGCCACCGAGGGAGCAATGTCTACCGTGGCGGAACTGACCACTTCTGGGGGCACTTCAGCAGGGGCCGCCGTGTAGCGGGGCAGCTCCTCCAGGGCCAAGTTGAGCTTGTACACCGGGCCTGAGGTGCGGTAGTGCCGTTCTAGCCGGTCACGCAAGTCTGGGGGCAAAGAGGAGCAGAGTCGCAAAAAAGTGATTTGGGGATGGGCATTGGAGAGAACCGCCCGCGCCCGCACGGTTTCCCCCGATTCGAGGATAACCCCAGCGGCCTGCCCACTCTCCATCAAGATCTCCGCCACTGGAGCAGACGTGCGGATCTCCACCCCTAAGTCCAGAGCTGCCTTGGCCATTGCTTGGGTAATGGATCCCATCCCACCGCGCACATAGCCCCAGACCCCACGCGAGCCAATAGCCCGACCTACCGCATGGACTAGCCAGATGTAGGGCGTACCTGGAGTCATCGGCCCGGCTGAGGTGCCGATCAAAGATTGGGGAGCCATCGCCGCCTTGACCTGCTCCGACTCGAAGAACTCATCCAGGAGATCAGTGGTCGAGAGAAGCATAATGCGGCGGAAATCGTCCTCATACCCGGCGGCTGCAAAGCGATCCGCCAGTTGGCCCAGTGAAATCGGCGGCTGCATCAAAGTTGGCTCCACCACCTCGTTCACCCGATCCCAAAACTCCTCCCAGCGGTCGTAGGCTTCCGCATCTTTGCGGGAAAACTTGGCAATTTCCGCTTTGCTCTTGGCGCGGTTATCGGCATACAGGAAGAGGTGCTGCCCATCCGGGAAAGGCATGAAATAGGAAGGTTGCTTGGCATAGACCTCAAAGCCATAGTCCGGCAGGCGCAGATCGCGGATGATCTCCGGGCGCAGCAAACTACAGGAGTAGGAAGCCACCGACACGCGAAAGCCTGGGTGAATTTCTTCCGTAATGGCAGCCCCACCAACGGTGTGATAGCGCTCCAGCACTAGCACTTTTTGCCCCGCTTTGGCCAAATAGCAAGCGCTCACCAGCCCGTTGTGCCCGGCCCCAATCACCACCGCGTCGTAGCTTCGAGAACCCCTTCCCGCTGTCGCCACCGGCAATCCCTCTCAACTCTTCTCCACCCACAATACTCCTGCCAGCCAAGATTCGATCTGCCGGCAAGGGATCCCTGCCTTAACCGATGGAAAAAACCTGATCCAGACTCAACTCTCCAGCCAGGATCCCAGGGATCCCAACTTTTTCCTTGGGGGTGTAAGCCTCTCTTTTCTGGTAAACTCCCGACTCCGTTGGCAAGCTGTAAGCCTCTAGGCAGTTCTCCTGCAAGTTCAAGATCCAGTAGTTGGGGATCCCGGCTTTGGCGTAGAGTCCGAGTTTGACTTCCCGATCATAGGTAAGGGAAGAATCAGCCACTTCGATGATGAGATAGATGTCTTCGGGCTGAGGATGCCGAGAGCGGTACTCATCCTGCTGAAAGCGCACAATGGCAAAGTCGGGCTCTGGCTCGTGATTGGGGGGCAGTTGCACCGGATCCTGGGTGCGCACAATAGCTTGCTCCTGCACAAGGCCCACCAACAGTCGGTACAGGCGGCTACAGTAGGCGGCGTGCCTCTCCCCTTTCGTCATCTTTTGAACCAGGAGCCCGTCAATCAGCTCCAACTGATTGGGCTCTTCAATCTGTCCAGACTCAATCAGTCGATGAAACTCCTCAAAGGTATATCGCCTGATATAGGGATCCAA
Source organism: Synechococcus sp. W55.2 (assembly GCF_047461635.1). Lineage (NCBI taxonomy): Bacteria > Bacillati > Cyanobacteriota > Cyanophyceae > Synechococcales > Synechococcaceae > Synechococcus > Synechococcus sp. W55.2. The sequence goes on from NZ_JANSHM010000022.1 coordinate 25,281, forward strand.
TCGGGCGGCTAGAGTCATCGACCAAACTCATCAGACCCTAAACTTCATATCACCACTCTACCAACCCACAAAAAAGGGATCCCTGGACCAGCCAAGGGATCCCTATTCAGCAGGTTATGGGCTTGCTACCCCGACTGAGAGGCTGTCGAGGCGATAACAAAGGCCGCGTAGGTCAACACGTAACCCACCGTGAAGTGGGCCAGACCCACCAGACGACCTTGGACAATCGACATGGCCACCGGCTTATCCTTCCAGCGGATCAGCTTGGCCAAGGGAGTGCGCTCGTGCGCCCACACCAAGGTCTCGATCAGCTCTTGCCAGTAGCCGCGCCAGGAGATCAAGAACATGAACCCAGTTGCCCACACCAGGTGGCCGAACAGGAACATCCAGGCCCAAACCGCCAGGTTATTCATCCCGTAGGGGTTGTAGCCGTTGATCAACTGGGCGGAGTTGGCCCAGAGGTAATCCCGCAGCCAGCCCATCAGGTAGGTGGAGTTCTCGTTGAACTGGGCAGTGTTGCCGCTCCAAACCCCAAGCTGCTTCCAGTGCCAGTAGAAGGTAACCCAGCCGATGGTGTTCAGCATCCAGAACATGGCCAGGTAGAAGGCATCCCAGGCGGAGATGTCGCAGGTGCCGCCTCGACCCGGGCCGTCGCAGGGGAAGCTGTAGCCAAAGTCCTTCTTGTCCGGCATCAGCTTAGAGCCGCGGGCATCCAACGCCCCCTTGACCAAGATCAAGGTGGTGGTGTGCAGGCCCAGGGCAATGGCGTGGTGCACCAGGAAGTCCCCAGGGCCAATGGGCAGGAAGAGGAACCCATTGGGGTCGTTAATGGCTTGCAGCCAGCCCGGCAGCCACACGTTGCCGTAGTTGGGCCAAGCGGTAGAAGCAAGGCTGTCGGGGTTGGACAACAACACATCCATGCCGTAGATCATCTTGCCGTGAGAGGCCTGGATGAACTGAGCAAACACCGGCTCGATCAAGATCTGCTTCTCCGGCGTGCCAAAGGCCTGCATGACGTCGTTGTGGACGTACAGCCCCAGGGTGTGGAAGCCCAGGAACAGCGATACCCAGCTGAGGTGGGAGATAATCGCTTCCTTGTGATCCAGCACCCGCGCCAGCACGTTGTTCTTGTTGGCCTCAGGATCGTAGTCCCGCACCAGGAAGATGGCCCCGTGGGCAAACGCCCCCACCATCAAGAAGCCAGCAATGTACTGGTGATGGGTGTAGAGAGCCGCCTCCGTGGTGTGATCCATGGACATGAACACGTAGGGGTTAAGGGCGTACATGTGCTGCGCCACCAGCGAGGTCACCACCCCCAGACAGGCCAAGGCCAGAGCCAACTGGAAGTGCAGGGAGTTGTTGACCGTGTCGTAGAGACCTTTGTGGCCTTCTCCCAGCAGGCCTCCGAAGGGAGTGCCCTTGGGGGGGTTGTGGGCGCCAAGGATCTCCCGGATGCTATGGCCAATGCCCCAGTTGGTGCGGTACATGTGGCCGGCCACGATGAAGATCACCGCGATGGCCAGGTGGTGGTGGGCCATGTCCGTCAGCCACAGGGACTGGGTGTTGGGGTTAAAGCCACCCAAGAAAGTGAGGATGGCCGTGCCCGCCCCTTCTGCCGTGCCCCAGACATGGTTGGCCGTGTCCGGGTTCTGGGCATACACCCCCCAGTTGAGGGTAAAGAAGGGCTTCAGACCTGCCGGGTGGGGCAGAGTGGTAAGGAAGTTGTCCCAGCCTACGTGCTGCCCGCGGGACTCGGGGATGGCGACGTGTACCAGGTGACCAGTCCAAGCCAGGGAACTGACCCCAAACAAGCCGGCCAGGTGGTGGTTGAGACGGGCTTCAGCGTTCTTGAACCAGCTCAGGCTAGGCCGGAAGCGGGGCTGCAGGTGCAGCCAGCCGGCAAACAGAAACACCGCCGCCAACAACAACAGGCCAATGGCACCGGCGTAGAGATCGCCGTTGGTGCGCAGGCCAATGGTGTTGAACCAGTAGTACAGGCCAGAGTAGGCCGCGTTGACGGGGCCGCCGCCCCCCGGTTGGGTAAAGGCTTCCACCGCTGCCTTGCCAAAGTGGGGATCCCAGATGGCGTGGGCGATGGGGGTGACACCCGTGGGGTTGGCTACCCATTGCTCATAGTTGCCTTGCCAGGCGATGTGGAAGACGTTGCCGGAGGCCCACAGGAAGATGATTGCCAGATGGCCAAAGTGGGTGGCGAACAGCTTTTGGTAAAGCCGCTCCTCCGTCATGCCATCGTGGGTCTCGAAGTCGTGGGCGGTGGCAATGCCATACCACAGCCGACGCGTGGTGGGATCGCTGGCCAGGTCTTGGCTGAATTGGGGAAAACGAGTTGCAGTTGTCATGATTCTCTCTTCCTCCTTGCCTTAGCCGAGTGCGCCGAACCGTGCCAGGAAGAACGCCCAGGTGGTGACGATCCCTCCCAACAGGTAGTGGGCCACACCGACCGCCCGACCCTGAATGATGCTCAGAGCGCGGGGTTGAATGGCCGGAGCGACTTTTAGCTTGTTGTGGGCCCAAACGATGGACTCAATCAGCTCCTGCCAGTAGCCGCGACCGCTGAACAGGAACATCAGGCTGAAGGCCCAGACAAAGTGAGCGCCCAAGAAGAGCAGCCCATAAGCCGACAGAGCCGAGCCGTAGGAGTTGATCACCTGCACCGATTGCGCCCACAGGAAGTCCCGCAACCAGCCGTTGATGTTAATGGCGCTGGTGGCAAAGTTGCCGCCGGTGATGTGCTCAATCGTGCCATCGGCGTTGACGGTGCCCCAGATGTCGCTCTGCATCTTCCAGCTGAAGTGGAAGATCACGATGGAGATGCAGTTGTACATCCAGAACAGCCCCAGGAACACGTGATCCCAGCCGGAGACCTGGCAGGTGCCGCCGCGGCCCGGGCCATCGCAGGGGAAGCGGAAGCCCAATTTGCCTTTGTCCGGGATCAACCGGGAAGAGCGGGCAAACAACACCCCCTTGAGCAGGATCAGCACCGTAATGTGGATGGTCATGGCGTGGATGTGGTGCACCATGAAGTCCGCCGTGCCCAGCACCATGGGCATCATGGACACCTTGCCACCCACAGCCACCACGTCGCCACCAAAGATGGGGCTAACCGAGGCGCCCACATAGGGAGCGGTGCTGGCAATGGCCGAAGTGTGCAGCGACTGGATCCACTGGGCAAAGATGGGCTGCAGTTGGATGCCGGTGTCCGAGAACATGTCCTGCGGACGACCCAGGGCCTGCATGGTGTCGTTGTGGACGTAGAAGCCAAAGGCGTGGAAGCCCAAGAACAGACACACCCAGTTGAGGTGGCTGATGATGGCGTCGCGGTGGCGCAATACCCGATCCAACACGTTGTTGCGGTTCACCGCCGGGTCATAATCGCGAACCATGTAGATGGCCCCGTGGGCAGCGCCGCCAACGATAAACAGGCCCCCTATCCACATGTGGTGGGTAAACAGGGAGATCTGGGTGGCGTAGTCAATGCCCATGTAGGGGTAGGGGTTCATGGCGTACATGTGCTGGGCCACGATGATGCTTAGGGATCCCACCATGGCCAGGTTGATGGCCAGCTGGGCATGCCAAGAGGTGGTGAGCACTTCGTAGAGGCCCTTGTGGCCTTCGCCGGTGAAGGGGCCTTTGTGGGCTTCCAGGATCTCTTTAATGGAGTGGCCAATGCCCCAGTTGGTGCGGTACATGTGGCCGGCCACGATAAAGAGCACGGCAATGGCCAAGTGGTGGTGGGCTTGGTCGGTTAGCCAGAGGGCGCCCGTTTGCGGATCCAGGCCACCCTTGAAGGTGAGGAACTCCGCGTATTTGCCCCAATCCAAGGTAAAGAAGGGCACCACCCCGCTGAAGATGCCCCAATCCACGCTGGGGAACATCTCCTTCATCAAGGCGGGCTTGAGGATGAACTCGTGGGGCAAAGGCACCTGGTCAGCCGGCACGCCCGCATCCAACATCTTGTTGATGGGAATGGCCACGTGGATTTGGTGGCCGGCCCAGGCCAAAGAACCCAGCCCCAGCAGGCCCGCCAGGTGGTGGTTGAGCATCGATTCCACATTTTGGAACCACTCCAGCTTGGGAGCCCGCTTGTGGTAGTGGAACCAGCCGGCGAACAGGCACAACCCGGCCATCACCAAGCCACCGATGGCGGTGCAGAGGAGTTGAAACTCATTGGTGATGCCGGCAGCTCGCCAGAGGTGAAATAGACCAGAAGTAATGCGGATCCCTTCGAAGCCGCCGCCCACATCCCCATTCAGGATCTCTTGGCCGAAGATGGGCCAGACCACTTGGGCGCTGGGCTTGACGTTGATCGGATCCGCCAGCCAAGCAGAATAGTTGGAGAACTGAGCTCCGTGGTAGTACATGCCGCTCAGCCAGACGAAAACCACTGCCAAGTGGCCGAAGTGAGCGGAAAAGATCTTACGAGAGACGTCTTCTAAGTCGCTGGTGTGACTGTCGAAGTCATGAGCAAGAGCATGGAGGTTCCAGATCCAGGTCGTGGTCTTGGGGCCACGGGATAGGCTGCGGTCGAAGTGGCCCGGCTTAGCCCATTTCTCAAATGAGGTGGGAACCGGATCCACATCAACCGACACCTTGACCTTCGGCTCTCGCTCCTTTGGCGTAGTTGTCATCAAGAACTCCTCTCTTGCGACAAGGAACGAAGCATCCCTACCCCTTGGCAGAAGATTCCCCCAGGGCAGGACTTACCTGGCATTATAGGTCAGGGTTTGTGAGCCCTCAGTTGCTTCACAATAATTAAACGAGGGATCCCTTGTCCCATCGAGGCTGGAGTCGATTGGCAATTGTTTTTCGATCATAGATGTAAATATATGTAACGAATTTTCAGTCGACCCAATGGGTTCTAATGAAGGGTTGAAACCAGACAACAAGCAGCAAGGGATCCCCTGGGTGGGGATGTGTGGTAAAACCCTGGCAGCCCTTTTGCAGATACCACCCTATGACTCTAGAGATTCCCCGTCGCCAATACGTCAGCAACTACGGCCCCACCGTAGGGGATCGGGTGCGCCTGGCGGATACCGAACTGATCATCGAGGTGGAGGAGGATTTCACCACCTACGGCGAGGAGATTAAGTTTGGGGGCGGCAAAACCATCCGCGATGGCATGGGGCAATCGCCGACGGCCACCCGCGCCAACGGGGCCTTGGATCTGGTGATCACCAACGCCCTGATCCTGGACTGGTGGGGCATTGTCAAGGCGGATGTGGGCATTCGCGATGGCTACATTGTCGGCATTGGCAAAGCCGGCAACCCCAACATCCAAGCGGGGGTGACGCCGGGCATGGTGGTTGGCCCCAGCACTGAGGTGATTGCCGGGGAAAACCTGATCCTGACAGCGGGCGGGATCGATGCCCATGTGCATTTCATCTGTCCGCAGCTGTGCGAGTTTGCCATCGCCTCGGGAGTGACCACCCTTTTGGGGGGCGGAACTGGGCCGGCCACAGGCAGCAACGCCACCACCTGCACCCCTGGAGCTTGGAACTTGGGCAAGATGTTGCAGGCGGCGGAGGGGTTCCCCGTCAATTTGGGCTTCTTTGGCAAGGGAAACGCGGCTTTTCCCGCAGCTTTGCGGGAACAGGTGGAAGCGGGGGCCTGCGGCCTCAAGATCCATGAAGATTGGGGATCCACGCCGGCGGTGATCGACAGCTGTTTGCAAGTCTCGGATGAGTACGACGTCCAAACCCTCATCCACACCGATACTTTAAATGAATCGGCTTTTGTGGAAGATACCATCGCCGCCATCAATGGCCGCACCATTCACACCTTCCACACCGAAGGGGCCGGGGGTGGGCATGCCCCCGACATCATCCGCATTGCCTCGGAGCCCAACGTGCTGCCCAGCTCCACCAATCCCACCCGCCCCTTTACCCGCAACACCATCGAAGAACATCTGGACATGCTGATGGTGTGTCACCACCTGAGCAAGAATGTGCCGGAGGATATTGCTTTTGCCGAAAGCCGCATTCGCCCCCAAACCATTGCCGCCGAAGACATCTTGCATGACATGGGGGTGTTCAGCATCATCTCTTCCGACTCGCAGGCCATGGGCCGGGTGGGGGAGGTAATCATCCGCACTTGGCAGACGGCTCACAAGATGAAGGTGCAGCGGGGGCCTTTGCCACAAGACAGCAGCCGCAACGACAACTTCCGGGCCAAGCGTTACGTAGCCAAGTACACCATCTGCCCCGCCATCGCCCAAGGACTCAGCCACGTCATCGGGTCGGTGGAGGTGGGAAAGCTGGCGGATCTGTGTCTATGGAAGCCGGCCTTTTTTGGGGTTAAGCCGGAAATCGTCCTGAAGGGGGGCCTGATCGCCTACGCCCAGATGGGGGATCCCAATGCTTCCATTCCGACCCCGCAGCCGGTGTACCCTCGCCCCATGTTCGGCAGCTTTGGCCGCGCCTTGACCGAGACCAGCCTCCTCTTTGTCTCCCAGGCTGCCCTAGACCTGGGGATCCCGGAAAAACTGGGGATCCAGCGCCGGGCCGTAGCGGTGAAAAATTGCCGCGAGATCGGCAAAGCGGATTTGAAACTCAATACCGCCACTCCCCACATTGAGGTGAACCCGGAGACCTATGAAGTGCGGGCCGATGGAGAATTGCTCACCTGCGAGCCGGCAGAGGTGCTGCCCATGGCGCAGCGGTATTTTCTGTTCTAATTTGGGTGTTCTAATTTGGGAGAGCTTGAGAGCTCCTTGGGAGGTTGACCGGTAACTCAAGCATGGGCCACCTTGTTCTCCGCCACCTCAGCAAGCGCTTCCACAAGGGAGGGATCCCTGTCCTCAGGGATTTGTCTTTGAGCGTGGAGGCAGGGGAGATCTTCGCCCTGCTGGGGCCGTCGGGCTGCGGCAAGTCCACCACCCTCAATCTCATCGCCGGCCTGCTGGAGCCGGATCCCTTGCCCTATCCGGGGGAAATCTGGCTGGACGGGATCCCCCTCAACCCTCTGCCGCCGGAACGGCGCGGCGTGACTTTGCTGTCCCAACACAGCCGCCTGTTTCCCCACCTGAGCGTGGGGGAAAACGTCGCTTTTGGCCTGAAAATGCGGGGTATTCCCCGGGCAGAGCGGGAGGCTGCCGCCTTGGGCATGTTGGAGCGGGTGCAATTGGCCGGCTTTGCTCAGCGTCGGCCCAGCCAGCTCTCTGGCGGACAAGCGCAGCGGGTGGCCCTGGCGCGGGCTTTGGTGATTCGGCCCAAGGTGCTGCTGTTGGATGAACCTTTATCGGCCCTGGATGCCAACCTGCGCCAAGAGATGCAGGCCCTCATCCTGGAGCTGCAGGCGGAAACAGGGGTGACGACGGTGCTGGTTACCCACGATCAAGCAGAAGCCACAGCCATGGCCCAACGCATCGGCCTGATGTTTGAGGGGCAGCTACACCAGGTGGGATCCCCTGTGGAGTTCTATCAGCAGCCGCGCTCCGAGCGCATTGCCCGCTTTTTTGGCGGGGTCAATTTTTTCGATGCGCAGGCGGAGGGTCACCAGCTTCGCCTCAACAACGGGATCCTCTTGAAAAGCGCCGCGCCACTCCAAGGTCAGGTGCGGCTGACGGTGCGTCCGGAACAGGTGCAGGTGCTTCCCCAGCCGCCCGGCTTGGCCGACAATGTTTTCTTGGCCCAGGTGATGGCGGAACGCTTTGCGGGCACCCAGCGACGGCTGACCTTACAAACCCCTTGGGGCAGTCTGCAGGCTTGGGTGGCTCCCCATCAGGTGTTTGCGCCGGGGCAGGCAGTGTGGATCCATTTGCCGCCAGAGGCTCTGTGGCCTGTGGGGGTTGGCGGGGATCCCTCACCCCCGGCCCCTTTCCCCAAGGAAGAGGGGAGAGTTTAAGTTGAATCTGAAACCTGAAAGTTTGACGAGGATGGTGGCAAGGCTATGCAACCCAAAAGCGGTTTCTGGAAGCGGCGGCAGGTATTGGCCGGCCTGGGATCTCTGGGAGCTTGGGCGTTGAGTCAAGGCTCTCCGTTTGCCCAGAATGCCCCCCAGAACACGGTGGATCTGGGATCCCTGAGCTGGGCAGACATTCTGGAGCGGGCGCGGGGCAGCTCTGTCAACTGGGCCATGTGGAGCGGCAGTGAGGCCATCAATGGGTTTGTGGATGGCTGGGTGAAAAGCCAGTTGCAGGAGCGTTATGGCATTCGCTTGAACCGGATCCCGCTCACGGATACCGTTGAAGCAGTCAACAAGGTGATTGGGGAGGTACAGGCCGGGCTGCGCAGCGGCGGCAGCATCGATCTCATCTGGATCAATGGCAACAACTTCCGCACCCTCAAGCAGGGGAATTTGCTCTTCGGCCCTTTTGCTGAGAAATTGCCCAGCTTGCCCTTCTACGATCCCGCCGATATTGCAACGGATTTTGGCCTGCCCACCGAGGGCTATTCTGCACCCTACACCGGCAACTACTTTTTAATGGCCTATGATGCCGAACGGGTGCCCAAGCCCCCCCAGAGCTACGCCGAACTGTTGGCTTGGGCAGAGGCCAACCCAGGGCGATTTACCTACGTGGCCCCGCCGGATTTTCATGGCAGCCGCTTTTTGTTGAGCGCCTTCTATGGTGTGACCGGGGGCTATGCTCAGTACAGCGGGCCGGACTTCGATGCCGATCTCTGGGCGCGACAATCCCCTGCCCTGGTGGAATACCTGAGAAAGCTGGGTCCCTTCCTGTGGAGACAGGGCCAAACCTACCCGCCCACCTTTGCCCGCCTGGCGGAGCTTTTTGCCAACGGCGAAGTGTGGCTCATCCCCACCTTTATCGATCAGGTGATCTTACGCAAGGGCAACGGCCAATTTCCCCCCAGCACCACCCCCTATGGGATCCCGGGCACCAGCTTGATCGATCCCTCGTTTACAGCCATTCCCATTAATGCGGCCAATCCTTGGGGGGCAATGGTCCTGGCAGAGGTCTTGGCCAGCCCGGAGGGGCAGCTGGAAAAGTTCAAGCCGGAGGTCTGGGGGGATCTGCCGCTCATCGATGTCAGCCGGTTGTCTGCCGACTACCAAACAGCTTTTGCCCAGCTGGAGGCTGCTGCCGGGATCCCCATTCAAGAGGCCATTGCCGGGGCAGTGCCCATCGTGAACTCCGAATACACGGTGCAACTGGAGGCCCTCTGGCAGCAACAAGTCTTGCCGGGATAGGGGTCAGGTATGCCCCTCACCCCCAGCCTCTTTCCAAAAGGGGAGGTCTTCTGACATTGGGGGTGGGCCGGGCAATGGCGGAGCAGGATCCTCACCTTGGGGCAACCAAACTTGGAAGTGGGTCCATCCGTCCGAGCTGTTGACGGAGATATTCCCCCCCATATGCTCCACCAGTTGCTTCACCAAAGCCAGCCCCAGGCCGGTGCCGCCGTGCTTCCAGCGATCCGATTGCGGGATCCGGTAGAACTTCTCGAAGATGCGGGGCAGCTCTGCTGTTGGGATCTCGCTGCTGTTGCTGCAGACGAAGAGGATCCCCTCTCCTTCTGAGACAACCCGCAGGTGGATGGATCCCTCAGGATCCGTGTACTTGATGGCGTTGTGCAGCAGCTCGCGCAGAATGCGCCCCAAGCAGGTGGGGTCGGCCCAAAGCGAGGGGATCCCTGCCTCCAGGTGCAGTTGCAGGTGTTGATGTTTGGCTTGGGCCAAAGGCTGAGCCCCGGCCAGCAAATCTTGTAAATACCGCGGCAGAAAAATATTCTCTGGTTGCAGCAGATACGTCCCGGCTTCCAGCCGTCGCATATCCAGCAGGTCGTTAATGAGCTCGATTTGCCGGTTGCACTCTTTCAGGGCAATGGTGAAGTAGTGCCGCTGTTTCTCGGGGTTATCGCGGGTCATTTGCAGCATTTGCAAGGCCATGCGCACATTGGTCAGGGGGGTGCGCAGCTCGTGCGAGACGGTGCTGAGGAAATCATCCTTCAGCAGATTCAGCCGCTCCAATTCCTTCACCTGCGCTTGGGCTGCTTGGTACAAACGGGCTTGGCGGATGGCCAGGGCACATAGGTTGGCCACCTGATAGGCCAGTTGAATCTCGTCTTCGGAAAACTCTTGCTCCGGCAGCCGCTCCAACAGCAAAGCTCCCAGCCGCTTCTCTTTGTCCCAAAGGGTGCAGGCCAGCAGCCGCACCCAGCGTCCTTCCTTCCGACAACAGCAGTGGATTTCCCATTTCTGCTGTGAGGAAGAATGGGACTGCAGCAGGCGCAAGAACTCCGGGTCGCTGGCGTAGTCTCGGCCATGCAAGGGATCCGCCCTGTCGCCCTGAGCTGCATCAGAAGAGAGAAGGGGGGAGTAGCAGTAGCCGGGGATCCAGGTTGACCCATCTTCTAAAAGCACCAAGACTTGGCAGCAGGTTAGGCCTAGTGCCTCGGCAAGGGCTCTGACCACTTCTTCAAGAATTTCCCCCTCGTTTAGGCTGACCACCATCCGGCTGCTGATGGCGCGCAGCACCCCCTCAAAATGCAAGGCTTGCTGCAGCTTGGCCGTGCGCAGCTCCACCTGGGCTTCTAGCTCCCGGTTGAGGGCTTGCAACTGTTGTTCTGCCCGCTTTTGCTCGGTGATCTCGCGCCCCACCGACAGGATCTCCACCAGGCGGCCTCGGCTGTCGAAAATGCCCTGATCTACCCAGCTAATCCAGCGGGACTGGCCGTTTTCTCCGGGGTACTCCCGCTCGCTGCTGTAAAAGGGACTTTCAGGAGTGAGGGCGGCAAAAGCTTGCAACACTTCCTCCCGCTCTTCTTCCGGCAGCCGATCCCGCCAAGGTTGGCCCACCACCTCCTCTGCCCGCTGACCGAAGAAGCGCAAATAGGCAGGATTGACATAGGTGATGCAGGTATCGGGCCAAGAGCGACAAATGAGCTCCGTCTGCTGCTCCACCACGGCGCGGTATTCTTGCTGCTGCTGCCACAGACGATCCAGCAGGGCCTGCTGAGCTGCTGCCGCCTGCTGCCAGGCTTTGGTTAGCGTCTGCACCTCCTGGATGGGGCCGGGATCCAAAGGGGGCCAGGGCTGGAAGCCGCTTTGGATAAATTGCTCGGCGATTTGGGTGAGGCGGCGCAGGGGACGGGAGAGAGCTTCGCCGAGGAGGATCCCTGTCCCCAGCATGCTCAGCAATAGCCCACCCCCCAGCAGCGCAGCCTGTTGGGCGCCCCGATGGACTTTGGCCAGAAGGGTTGCCTCTGGGATCCCATGCACAAAATAAAAGCCCAGCCTCCCTTCACTCTGAACGGACTCCACCTCCGCCCAGTAGGGGATCCCGCCAACCACGAGGCGCAGCGAATTCTGAGAAGAGGCCGTCTCCCAGGAGCCCACCTGCTCTTGCACAGCCACCAGCAGCGGATGGGGAGCAGGCCCCGCCGTACTGGCCACCACCTGTCCTTCCTCGTCCAGCAGAAAACTCACCTCTGCAGGAGAACGGCCTTCTAGCCGCTCCAGGAAGGCTTGAAGCTGCGCAATGGACAGGGAAGCCACCAAGCTGCCATAAACCCGTCCCTCCGAGTCGGTCAGGGATAGGGACGTCACGATCAGCCGCTCCGCCTCCTGGGTGGAAGACTCGGCAAAAAATCGGGTTACCACCCAAGTGTCGCGGATCCCTTCCGGCTGCAGGAGCTGGGGAAACCAGAACAACTGCCTCAGATCCACAAAGCCTAACTGCCTCCTCAGGCCAGTGGGATCCCCTGTCTCTGGATCCCGTTGGCGGCCCTGGGCGGATCCCGGCAACAGGCCGAGTGTATGGTAAGTCCAAATTGATCCGTCGGCGTGACGGCGGGCGGTAACAAATCCCCCCTGAGCAGAGACAAAGCCGATATAGCTGAGCTCAGGAAAGAGCTGCAACTGGCGGGCAAAGTGAGCTTCCAAAACCTCTAGATCGGCTGGGCTGGGTGTCGTCAAATCGGGCAGCAGCTCCCCTCTCACGAGGCTTTGATTGAGGGCGTTGATGCGAGGGGGAACTTGCAAATAGCGGCTGAGGTGCTCTTCGGTCTGGTGGGTAGCTTCCCGCTTCAGGTGTTCGGCCAACTGTAGCGCCATCTCTTGCCCAGACCGCCAGGCGAGATAGGCTACCCCCCCTACTCCCCCCACCACTGCCAGCATTAAGGGTGCTAGCAGCCCTACCCGCAAAGGAATGGAGCGGAAAGGCCACCGGGATCGCACTTCAGAAGAACCAGAGGAAGACAGCATGGGATCCCTCGCAAAACCTCAAGCTCGGGGAGGTTCCAAAGCCCGCTGCAAAGCCCCCAGGCCAACTTCCGCTGCAATGGCCAGAAGGGCCACTGGAACCGCCCCCACCAGCAGGATGGCGTTGTCGTAGAGGGCAAACCCCAGGGTGATGAAAGTACCCAGCCCTCCCGCGCCGATAAACGCTGCTAGCGTAGCACTGGCAATCACCTCAATGGTAGCGGTTTTAACACCAGCCAAGATCACCGGTAGGGCCAAAGGGATCTCCACGTGCCGCAGTACCTGGCCAGGAGTCATGCCCATGCTCAGGGCAGCTTCCCGCAGGGCCGGCTCAAGGCTGCGGAAGGCCACATCCGTGCTGATCAGAATGGGGGGCAAAGCCAGGAGGGTTAGCGCGACGACTGCCGAACGGAAGCTGAGGCCAAAATAGGGGATAGCCAAGAACAAAATGGCCAAGCTGGGAATCACCCGCAGGCTGCTAAACGCATTGATCACCACCAGAGAAAGCATCTGGGAGCGGGAGCTGAAAAAGCCCAGCGGCAAACCCAACAGCAGCCCCATTCCCAAAGGCACCGCCACCAGTTGTAGGTGTTGGACGAAAGCTTGAAACAGCATGTCGCTGTGGTTCTGGGCGTAGTTGAGGGAGCGGGCCAAAAGGCTCATTGCCAATCCGAGTTGCCGTCTGTATCCTGCCTATCTTCCCTAATGGTGTCTGGATCCCTGCTTGGGGCCTGGTTGGCTTCTCGCTCTTGCAAACGGCGGATTTGGGAGCGCACCTGCAAAGCAATCTGTAAAGCAGTCTCTAGGATACGACCCTGTTCGCTGGCCTGCTCGCTCACCTGTAGGGCCGTCAACGCTGCCAAGTTATCGCCGAAGAACTCGCTCTGCTGCTCGATCAGGTCTTCGTTTTGCCGCAAGATCCGTTCGGTTTTCAAGGCGCGAATGAGATCGGCCCGGGTCAGCTTCAGCGCTTCGATCACCTCAGCCCTCTGGGCCAGCTTCACCTCGGGGTTGCCCGCTTCCACCAACTGGTCGTTGACGTGGATGGCCTGGATGATTCGGTTGTAGCGATCCACTTCCCCCAGCAAGTTCAACAGCAGCGGCATGCGACGGCTGCGGAAAATCCAATAGGCTTGGCCCAGGGCGGCAATAGCCGCCAGGATCCCCCATTCCACCAGCCAAGTGCCCCAAGTGGCCTGTAGGCCAGGGATCCAAATCCGCCCCACCAGGGTAAGTAGGGATCCCCCTGTCCAGAAGGTCAAGAAACGCAAGAACAAGTCCAGCGTCACCAGCAAGCGTAGGAGATCCCAGAAGGCGGAGAACTGGCGCAGACGGTCTTTAAAACGACGAACGGGCCGAGGCCGATACAACCAAGCCACCGGCACTTGAGAGAGGTTTTGCACTTGAGCTGGGGAGATGATCAGCTCTTGCAAGTCCCGCTGCATCGCCATTCGCTCTGCTGAGGCTGGGAAGTTTTCCCATTGTACTTGCGACCTTGAGCAGCTTGGGCTTGCTCAGGGATCCCTTCCCAGAAGGGAAGCTGCCTGGCCAAGTCTCGATAGAATGGGGTTCGCTGGGCTGTTTGCGTCTTCACGCCCTCGTGCTCACGTTGTAGGGCAACAGTGAGACACAAGACAGCTCGTCAAACGCAAAGGAGAAGAGCAGGGTGACCAGCCAATTGCGCCAACTGAAGGCCCATCTCGCTGAACCGGAAAACTTTGCCCCCTACGGACAGGTCATTTGCCCCACTCCCGATCACAAACCCTTCGACAGTCAAGATGCTCAGTTGTTCTTGAATCAAGGGCAGCCCCGCTTTTACATCATGCGCTTGCCTCGCCGCGGCCTCAAGTTTACTCAGATCACCCACCATATCCGCTGCACCCAGTGCCTGGGATCCCTCAATGGCAAGGAGTGGTTTATTGGTGTTGCACCCCCTGCCGATGAGCTGCACGTCGATCAGATTCAAGCCTTTCGGGTGCCTGGGGATCGCTTTATCAAACTGGAGATGGGTACCTGGCATGCCGGCCCCTATTTTGACCACGAAGAGTTCATCGATTTCTACAACTTGGAGCTGGCCGACACCAACATCACCGATCACGAAACCATAAACTTACTCCAAACCTACAACCTGGAGTTCCAGATCACCCCCTGACAAGCTTTTGGGGATCCCTTATCAATCGGGCAAAAAGCAGCATTGATCACAGCAATCTTTCGCTTGAGCGCAAGAAGAGCATGCCTCTAACCCCCAAAACCCTGAACTTTGCTGAATTTACTGAGCTTTAGGCGGTTTGGCAAAAGTCATTGA